>CALUXV010000006.1 GCA_944324835.1 Candidatus Gastranaerophilales bacterium | reverse complement strand
TTTTAGTATATTATATAACATATAAAACTTGACATTCCGGCAATAATGTGGCAAAATAATGGCAACAATATGGTAAGTTTATGGCAAAGTTTAATCCGATATATTCAATCACTAATTCCATCGCAAATAACCTTCTTGAAATTGAACGAGTTAAAGAAGGGATTAAAACTCTGCCGATTAATCCCAAACTTTTAAAATCCTTAAGAGAAACGGCTAAAGTTGCAACTGTTCACTATTCAACCCAGATTGAAGGAAACAGACTTTCTAAAGAAGAAGTTTTTGAAGTTATCAAAAAAAACAAGGTTATTTCTAATACAGGCAGAATACGTGATGAGAAGGAAATCAGAGGCTACTATGCAGCCCTTGATTACATTGAAAAACTTGCGAAGAGTAAATCGCCTATAACAGAGGATAATATTAAACTTATCCATGCCTATGTAATCGGAAGCGGAAGTACAAAAGTAAAACCTAATGAATATAGAGAAGGGCAAAATGTAATTACGAACTCATTATCCGGTAATATTGTCTACATGCCTCCTGAAGCAAATGACGTACCGGAATTAATGAAAGAATTTGTTAAATGGATTAATAATACTAATGATATTCCGATACCGATAAAAGCCGGTATTATTCACTATCAGTTTGTAACAATACACCCATATTTTGATGGTAACGGAAGAACTGCAAGGCTTTTAACAACTCTTGCACTGCATAAAGAAGGATATGACCTTAAAGGTATTTACTCTCTGGAAGAATATTATGCAAAGGATTTGCAGGGATATTATGACGCAATAACTATCGGCAATTCCCATAACTACTATATGGGACGCGCTGAAGCAGATATTACAAAATGGGTAGAATACTTTGTTGAAGGAATGGCAGTTGCATTTAAATCCGTTTATAAAAAAGCTAAGGACAATGAAACTTCTAAAGATGAAGTTAAAGTCTTAAGAGAGCTTGATTCAAAACAAAGACAAATACTTAATTTGTTTGAAACCCAGAAGTATGTTACATCAAAAGAAATTGCCGATTTCTTTAAATTTGCGCCACGAACAGCAAGATTGCTTGCTTTAGAATGGTCAGAAGCAGGGTTTATTATTGCAGAAGGAGAAGGAAGAAAACGAAAATACAGATTAAATGATAAATACGAGGCTATTTTGTAGTTAATTGAGTTATTAAATAGCAGATCTTATCTGTATCTTTAGTATCAAGATTGTTCACATATCTTTGAACTAAAAGTTCAAACCTGTGAGCGTCGTTCCCGCCATTATTAAAAAAGAGCCTTTTCAAGAGGCTCTTTTTTTGTTTTTATGTTGTTACTTTAAATATTATGACCATATTTGACGCAGGCATATTTTATTCTACTATTGAAATAAGGTATTATATGGATAATAACTTAAAAGAAATAATAGATAATATCAATAAAGAGCAGATAGAAAATATCATTGATTTGCAATATTATTATCCTGAATACGAAATTTTAATAAAATCTTCGACCCCGCTTTTAAGTAAAACTATCAAAATTTATATATATGAAGAAAAATTTTTATTTGATTTAGATTTTAACATAATAATAGAAAACTCTTATAGTAGAAGCGAAATATGGGTTGCAAGTTCCGTAAATGATGCAAATCGATTATGGAGATTTTTAGAAAGTTTAACTTTTGATAAAAATGAATATTGTTACTATGTTGAGGAAGAAGGGCCAAATACATTCTTGTATATTAAGTCTATCAATCATAATGATATAAGAGTTTTACATATATCAAATAGGCGACAAGTAAGTCCTGCAATAGAATTTGACAATACTAAAATCTTGCAAGATTTCATAATCAATAAAAAAGATTTTATAAAATCCTTATATTTAGAGTTGCTTAGAATAATTTCTAATTCAAATAAAGAAGAAGCTGACGAATATAATTTTGGTGATTTTGAAAGATTAAATAAAGATTCTCAAATAATAAAGGAATATTTAAGTATTTGAAACTTTTTTAATTAAAAAGTTATTGTAACAAATTATGTCATTTTTGATTCTAAAGGATTGCAAAAAAATGATACATAGTAAATAATAATTATATACATTTACAGAGTAGACTTGGCTTAATTTTTAAATTTAATCAACAGTAGTGAATCCGCAAGATTAAGGACTCAAAACGTCCGTTGGCTATTTGTTTGTATTAAGTTTGAGAAAGCGTGCCAGTCACAGATGTTACCTATCAGCTGGACAGAAACTCTAACCACTGTGTTATACCATTTCTACCGGCGAGGACGGGAGCGGAACTCTAAGACCCACAATTATTAAAGTATTCAATCTAAAAAGCTGTCTAACAACGCTGTAATATTGGGATATTTGGAGTACAAATATCAAAGGCTATATGCTTTTAAAACAATATACAGACCTTGATGACAGCTTTTTAGCATATATAAACGATTTTACTAATCTTGCAGAGATTTTATCAAATCTTTTATAACGTTTTCCTGCGTTTCAATCTCCTGGATTCTATCTTTTGTCTGATTGATTAATTCTTCAGGAGCGTTTTGAACAAACTTTTCGTTCTTCATTCTGCCTTCAAGAGAATTTTTCTCGTTTGTCAGTTTGCCGAGTTTCTTTTCTTGACGTGCTATTTCTGCATTAATATCAATCAAATCCGCCAGCGGAACAATCAGTTTTGAAGCAGAAACAACTGCCGTTGCAGATTTCGGCGGTAATGGAGATGATTCATCGCCATAAGAAATATTCGCAACTTTTGCCAATCTATGGATATAAGATTCAATTTCTTCAAAGATTGGTTTTTCATCTTTTTCCGCTCTGATTTCAACATTAATTTCCGTAGATGTCGGAATGTTGAAACTTTGTCTTAGGTTTCTCAATGATGAAATAGTGTTGAATACCAATTCCATTTCCTTTGCTTCTTTAGGGAATGCAAGTTTTTCATCATATTGAGGATAATCCGATACAATGATTGCAGGAGTAGTACAGCTGTCTGCTTTTGGTATTAACTGCCATACTTCTTCCGTTATATGCGGCATAATAGGATGAAGCATTCTCAACGACATATCAAGAACGTATCTCAAAACTCTTTGTGTATTGAGTTTTAAGCTTTCATCTCTTAATTGTATTTTTGCAATTTCAACGTACCAGTCACAGTATGAGTTCCAGAAGAAATCATACAATACGTGTGCGGTTTCACCGATTCTGTACTCTTTAATGTTGCTGTTAACAAGTTTTGCAACAGAATTCATCTTATCAATAATCCATTTATCGGCAATTGTAAGATTATTCATATCAACATCTTTACCGTCAACACCGTCAAGATTCATTAAAACAAATCTTGATGCATTCCAGATTTTGTTTGCAAAGTTTCTTCCGTATTCAAATTTGTCATCAGAAACTTTAATATCCTGTCCGCCGTAAGTACAGAGTGATGTCATAGTAAATCTCAAAGCATCACATCCGTATTTATCAATAATTTCAACAGGGTCAATCGTATTGCCTTTTGATTTAGACATCTTTTGACCTTTTTCATCTCTGATAAGCCCATGAATATAAACAACAGGGAACGGAGCTTTACCTGTAAATTCCAATCCCATGGTAATCATTCTTGCAACCCAGAAGAAAATAATATCAAATCCTGTTACAAGAACAGATGTCGGATAGAATTTTTTGAAATCATCTGTTTCAGCATTCGGGAATCCCATTGTTGAGAACGGCCACAAGCCTGATGAGAACCATGTATCAAGGCAGTCTGAATCCTGTACATAATTTTCAGGATCCGGATTTTCTTTTGCTACAACCATTTCTCCTGTTTGCTTATGGTAGTACGCAGGTATTTGATGTCCCCACCATAATTGACGTGAAATACACCAGTCACGGATATTTTCCATCCATCCTAAATAATCTTTTTCCCATCTTTGCGGGATGAATTTAATTCTGCCGTCTTTTACCGCAGCAATTGCTTCTTTGGCCAAAGGTTCCATTTTTACAAACCATTGTTCTGATAACAGCGGTTCAATAGTTGTTCCGCAGCGCTGGCATTTACCTACGTTATGTTCGTGGTCTGTTGTTCTTAATAAGAATTTATTATATTCAAGCATTCCGATAAGTTTTTTACGGCATTCGTATCTGTCTAACCCGTGAAACTCTTGAGGAACTTCGCCGCAGGCTTTCATCTTGCCTTCTTCATCTATAACCCAAATAGGTTTCAGATTATGGCGTCTGCCTACTTCGTAATCATTAGGGTCGTGAGCCGGTGTAATTTTTACAGCACCTGTACCAAATGATTTATCAACATATTCATCGGCAATAATAGGGATTTCTCTTCCTGATAACGGTATGATAACAGTTTTTCCGATAAGTTCAGAATATTTGTAATCGCTCGGGTGAACAGCAATTGCAACGTCACCGAAAATTGTTTCAGGACGGGTAGTTGCAACTATAATTGCACCGTGTTCGCCTTTAACAGGATAAGATATTTCCCATAAATGTCCCTGTTCAGTTTTGTATTCCGTTTCAATATCAGAAATTGCTGACATACAACGAGGACACCAGTTTACGATATATTTACCTTTGTAGATTAATCCTTTTTCGTATAATTTTACAAAAACTTCTTTAACAGCTTCTGAACATCCTTCATCAAATGTAAATCTTTCACGTGAACGGTCAAAAGATGCACCTAATCTTTTAAATTGATTAAGAATGGCGGATTTATGTTCGTTAGCCCATTTCCAGGTTTCTTCAAGGAATTTTTCACGTCCTAAATCGTAGCGGGATAATCCTTGTTCTCTCAGTTTTTTTTCAACAACATTTTGTGTTGCTATTCCTGCATGGTCAGTACCCGGAACCCATAGAGCTTCATATCCTGCCATTCTATGATAACGAGTCAGAATATCCTGCAAAGTTCCGTCCAATGCGTGTCCCATATGAAGAACTCCTGTGACGTTTGGAGGAGGAATGACTATTGAATAAGGAGTTTTTTTACTCTTGTTATCAGCTTTAAAATATTCTCCATCTTCCCAAAACTTGTAAATACGGCTTTCTGTTTCTTGAGCATCGTATTTAGTCGGTAAATCTTCAATTTTAATTTTTGTAGTTGTCATTTATATTTCCTCTTCCTTATTTGTGATATTAATTAAAAATTATCATAAAAGTGAGTACAGGTAAAGCACCACAAATTACAGAAAACAAAGTGTTATTATAAATTAAGTACACTCATTTTCTTTAACAATTTATACATTACCTGTAGAACTATTTCTATCGTCTTCAAGTTGTTTAAGTTGTTTCATATCCACTTTTTCATCCTCAGCATAAGATTGAACAAGTGGAATATCTATATCAACATTTACATCTGCATCAACCATATCAATTTCGTTTTGTTGATATTCGTGAGTTTTACCATCTTCTAGTTTAACAGCAACAATTCCGTTTAAAAATTTGATATAACAAACTTTACCGAGTCCGTTCGGTGTCATAACAGATGAACCAATAGGCGGCATACCTTTGGCAGCTTCAATATAGTTTGAGTATTCGTAATTCAAACAGCATAATAATCTGCCGCAAGTTCCGGAAATCTTTGACGGAGTAATCGGCATACTCTGGTCTCTAGCCAATTTTACATTAATTGGTTCAAATTTTCGTTTAAAAGAGCAGCAGCAGAACGGTTTTCCGCAAACACCAACCCCTTCCATTAAAGAGGTTTCGTCCCTGACACCGATATGCCTTAAATCAATTCTTGTACGTCTGAAAACCTGTGTCAATTCTTTTAATAACTCTCGAAAATCAACTCTTTCCGGAGCTGTATAATAAAACGTTATCTTTCTCTTATCAAAAGTTATTTTGCATTGAACAAGATTCATAACAAGTTTTTGTTTTTCAACCAGCTCTTTACACTTAAAGAAAGAAGTAACTTCTTCTTTTTTTATTTCTTCAAGATACTCCAAATCTTGCTTGGTCATTACACGCAAAAAAGTAAACGGCTCCGGTTTTGTTTCAGCCTTATCCCACAATGCAGCAATTTCTGTATTTACAATATGTACTTTTAGAGCTTCTTCACCTTTTTCTGTTCTTACAAGAATATACTGTCCGTCGGCAAGAACTGTATTTTCCGGCACATCTACTGGTACAAACATATTTTTTATGTAATTTACTGCATATTTAATCATAGTTTTCTTCTTCTTTTAGCTTTCTATTCATCAATTTGTTTAGCACTTCTTGCGGAGTAATGTCTGTATAAACAGCTTCATAAATCGCACTCGAAACAGGAACTTCAACACCTAATTTTTCAGCAAGGTCACATACTGCTTTTGAAGTCTTAACACCTTCCGCAACAGAACCGAGTTCTCTTAAAATATCATCAATTTTTTTCCCTTTACCAAGCATAGAACCGACCGTATAGTTTCTGGACATCGGACTTGAACACGTTGCTATCAAATCTCCCATGCCGGAAAGCCCGTATAATGTTGAAGGACTTGCCCCGAGTTTAACACTTAATCTAACAATTTCTGCCATTCCACGTGTTAATAAAGACCCCATGCAATTGTCACCTAATTCCATTGCGTGTGCAAATCCTGATGCTATTGCAATTACATTTTTTAAACTTCCGCCAAGTTCAACTCCAATAACATCTTTGTTTGTATATAATCTGAATCTGCCGGGAACATTACAATGTTCTTGAACAAATTTTGCAGCTTCCATATCATCTGATGCAACAGATGCGGCTGTTGGTTTACCTTGCAATACTTCTTTAGCCAAAGTAGGCCCCGATAATATTGCCAGTTTTTGTTCCGGCAAAACATCTTTTATAACTTCTGACATTCGCATTAATGTATTCAATTCAATACCCTTTGATGCATTAACAAGTATTTGAGAAGGTTTTATTCCTGATTTCTTTAAGTTTTCGCACACATCTCTCATGCCGGAAGTTGCAACAACTGAAAGAATAATCTCCGCATCTTTTATTGCAGATGATAAATCAGACGTTACTTCTACTTTTTCTTTCAACTGAACTTCAAGCGGTTTTGATGCATGTTTATTTTTAATTAAATCTTCATACAAATCACAATGACGTCCCCAGACAGTAACCTCATCAAAGTTATCCGTTAATAACCAGGCTAACGTTAATCCCCAGCATCCAGCTCCCAGAACAGTTAATTTCATCTATAACCCTCTCTTATTGTTTAATTACTTTTCTCAAGACTCCACATCGAGAATCCAATTTCTTTTCCGCATCTTCAGGTGTTATATTTAACATCAAAGACACTATTGCTGTCTTTATTTTCCAGTCACAATTGATTAATTTTTCATAAGCAACAGCAAAAGACACATCAGCAATTTGTGACACAATTCTTATTGCTCTATCTTTTAATTTCTCATTCGTTGCCTTTAAATCAATCATAAAATTTTCATAGGTTTTGCCTATTTTTATCATAGCACCTGTTGTGAGCATATTCAAAACCATTTTCTGAGCGGTTCCCGCCTTTAAACGGCTTGAACCGGCGATGACTTCCGGTCCTACTTCCACACAAATGAGAGTACCTACTTCATCAGCAATTTTAGCCTTTGAATTGCAGGTTATGCCTATGGTTTTGCACCCGATTTCTTCCGCATAAGATAAAACACCCAAAAGATATTTCGGATTTCCGCTTGCGGAAATCACGGTACATACATCATCTTTGTTTAAGATTTTTGCATCATTATAACCTGCATCAAAATCATCTTCCGCACCTTCGATTGCAAAACGCATTGCAGTATCACCGCCGGCAATAACTCCCTGCACCATAGAAGAATCTACACTAAATGTCGGCGGGCATTCAGATGCATCAAGAATACCAAGACGTCCTGAAGTTCCGGCACCAAAATATACTAACTTCCCGCCTTTTAGAAACTGTTTTGCAATTATATCAACAGCACGTGCAATATTTTCTAATTCATACTCAACAGCAAGCGCAACTACTTTATCTTCATTATTAATTTTTCGAACTATATCAATAGTTGGAAGCAAGTCTATATCTTTTGTATTTTCGTTACGATATTCTGTAATTATTTCGCTCATCAGATACCTATATTTGTTTTAAAAGATTTGCCATTTCAATAGCTGATTTTGCAGCATCTGAACCTTTGTTTCCTGCTTTTGTGCCGGCTCTTTCAATTGCCTGTTCAATATTATCAGTTGTCAAAACACCGAATATTACAGGAACTCCTGTTTCAAGTCCTACAGATGCAACTCCTTTTGAAACTTCTGCACAAACGTAATCATAATGAGATGTTGAACCTTTGATTACCGCCCCGAGTGTAATTATAGCATTGTATCTACCAGTTAATGCACATTTTTTTGCAGCGATAGGAATTTCAAATGCTCCCGGAACCCATACAACATCTATATTTGATTCATCAACTCCATGTCTGCGCAATTCATCAATTGCACCGGATAAGAGTTTTGAGCCAATAAATTCATTAAATCTTGCAATGATTATACAAAACTTTTCACCATTTGTTGTTAAAGCACCTTCTATTGTTTTCATTTTTACCTCTCCGTTGGATTTATTTTATACTATATAAGCTTATTTTACAAGTAAATATTAAGCATTTGACTTAATGGCCTGTTTCAATTCTCTTACCGTCTGTTTAAGTTTTGAATCTGTTTTCAAATCATCTTTTACTTTTTGGTAAGAATAAAGAATTGTAGGATGTTTTTTATCAAAATATTCCGCAATATCTTCATAACTTGCACGGGTAATCTCTCTTGAAAGATATACTGCAACACGTCTTGCTTCAGATATTTTTTGCGCACGAGCAGGGCTTTTTAAATTATCAATAGTTACTTCATAATATTCAGCAGCAGCTTTTGCAATATCATCTATAGATACTTTCTTTATATCCATATCACTTTGCAGAACTTTCTTTGCAAATGCCAAATCTATTTCTGCATTTTCAATATCCGCAAATGCTGTTACTTTATTAAATGCTCCTTCAAGTTCTCTGACATTACTTTCGAAATTCTTCGCAATATAATCATAAACTTCAAAAGGAACAGTCAGCCCCATCTGTTCTGCAAGATTTGTTAATATAGCAACCCTTGTTTCATAATCCGGAGGAGTAATATCTACAACAATACCCATCTCAAATCTTGTTCTTAGTCTGTCCGGCAGTGTCGGAATATCTTTAGGCGGTTTATCTGATGTTATAACTATTTGTTTATTTCTGTTGTATAAAGTATCAAAAGTATGGAAAATTTCTTCCATTGTTCTGCTCTTTGATTCAACAAATTGGATATCATCAATCAGTAATATATCTACATTTCTGTATTTTTGACGAAATTTTGCCATTCTGTCATTTGTATCGCCGCCTTTTCTTAAGTTGTCGACAAGTTCATTTACATAATCTTCCGTTTTAATATACCGGACTTTAAGCTTTGGATTATTGAACAAAGTATAATGCCCGATTGCCTGCATAAGGTGGGTTTTGCCTAGCCCTGAACCGCCATAGATAAATAACGGATTATATTTTTCGGCAGGATGTTGGGCTACGTTAAATGCAACCGCATGGGCAAGTTTGCTGTTGTCACCGACTACAAAATTTTCAAACTTATATTTTAAATTCAGGTTTGATTGCGACTGCATTTTTGCCATACCATCAAATGCAGTTTCTTTTATAGCTTTTTCTTCTGCTTTCTTTTGAGCTTTTAATTCTTTTTCTTTTTGTTTTTTTAACTCTTTAGCCAAATTTTCATCAAAAATAATATCAAATTTCTTTATAGGATACCCAAGAGAATTAAATACATCTATAATTTGCTGATAGTGATTTTTACGGATAATTTGAATTGCAAATGATTGACCTGTTAAAACAGAAAAAATACCATTTTCGAACCCGACAGCTTCCATTGGTATAATCCATGGATGAGATGTTGCAGGAACTGTTTTTATTATCTCTTCTTTGACCCTATTCCAAATATTTTTGACTTCAATAATATCCATAATTTGATTCTAACATAAAAGACAAGGCTTATTAATATAAACCTTGGATTAATGTGAAATAAAATTAAAAATTTTTCTTTTGTCCTCCGGACGGGAGCTAATCAAATTGATGCGGGGTTTATGCACCCCTGCACCCCGCAGTCACATTTCTTTGACATCAAAGAAACGTGACGCAAAGAAACTGCCGACTTGAACTCCGTTCGCTAATACTCACTAATTTCAACCCAAGAAATGCTAACTCACTACGTTATATATTAGAGCATTAAAAATTTAAATTTATTTATCCCCGTTCAAACAACGCATTTCTTGTCATTGTTTCAATAAGTGAGTATTGCTCACTCCGTAAAAGTCGGGGGATAAAATAACAAAATAGATTAGTGTCAGTTAACGAAACAACGATGAGCCGGTGCTGTCTGAGTAAAGCGAGTTCACCGGCTGGATGTTGAGTCCTACTGACACTATTTAGCCAGCGTCTTTTTCTTCCTTTCCTCTATTTCTTTCTTTTTGAATCGCAATAAAAAGAAAGAAATAAAGTGCGGGTTTGGAGGTGCACAGCCCCAAATATAATTAAATATGATTTGGGTTACAGGGGGCATCTCCCTACAAGAATTTGTTTATGAGCCGAAATTACAAAAACAAGGCTTATTAATATAAACCTTGTCTTTGTAAACTTAATAAAATTTTTATTATTATTCTTCTCTGTTTATTATTTCTTTGAAATATTTTTCAGCAACTTCATTCCTTTTTTGCTGCATTTCAAGCCTTACTTCTAAAGATACAGCGCCAGGAGGTAAAGGTACTTCTTTATAAGCCATTTTCCATGCTTCTCTTCTTGCATCCTGTTCACTGATTTTTGCCATATTAAAACTCCACGTTCTTTTTAATAATAAATTACTATTTATTTAAATTATAACAAACACATCAAATGTTGTCCATTAAATATACTTTTTGGGTGATGCACATAAATAACAAATACTACTGAAATTTTTCAATAATATCAAGATAGTACCACTCAGCCAAATCGTTTCTTCTTTCTTGAATTTCACGACGTGCTTCAAGAGATATTGCACCTGTTGGCAGAGGAATTTCTTTATATGCTCTTTTCCATGCCTCTTTTCTTGCATACTGCTCAATGAGCGGTTTCCTTAAAACAATTTCCATTTCCTCGCTGGAATTTACTTGGGCAATAACGTCTTCTGAAATTTTGTTTAATAGTTCTAAAGATAATTCAATTTCACCATTTTGATAAGGTACACGATACTCAGCCATTTTTTACTCCTTGTAAAGTTTGGTTGTAATATACTCTTATTAACGGCTGTTTTGATATAAATCTTTAATATTTTTATTTAAATTGTTACATTTATTAAGGTTTTATCAAAAACTTTATTGCTTTCCCTTCAATGTGTTGTTTCATTGCAAATTCAACATCTTTTAGAGCTAAAGTATTTGTTATTAATTTTTCTACTTCAACATCACCTGATGCAATATAATCAAGTGCTTGCCTGAAATATTTAGGGGTATGATGGAATACACTCATCAAAGTAATATCACCATAATGCATTCTTGTAGTATCAAATGTTACAGTAGAACCGGATTTACACCCGCCGAAAAAGTGAACTGTACCACCAGGTCTGACGCAGGAAAATATTCTTTCCCAAATTTCCGGCAATCCGACGCATTCAACAGCAACATCCAACCCTTTTTTTTCTTCTGTAAATTCTTTAAAGATTTTTTCGGGATTAGGGTACCTTTTTAAATCAATTATTTCATCAGCCTGTGCAAATTCTTCTGCCATTTTCAGTTTTAATGGATTACGACCGGCAACAATTGTATTTGCACCCTTTAATTTTGCTAATCTTGCAAACATCAAACCAATAGGTCCAATCCCAATAATCCCTACTGTCTGACCAGGTTTAATATTTGTTCTTTCAACACCATGAACAACGTTTGCCAGAGGTTCACAAAATGCAGCCTTATCAAAACTTAAATCTTCAGGAAGAATTAATGTATTCTTTTTGACAATACGTTCCGGCACAACAATATACTCAGCATACGCACCATTTAATAAATCTAAGTTTTCACATAAATTATATTCTTCATGCCGGCAATAAAAACAGTGTCCGCAAGGTGCAGAATTTGCACAAACAACTCTATCCCCAACTTTTACATTGTCTACCCCTTCACCGATTTTTTCAACTACACCTGAAAACTCATGTCCAAAGCCTGACGGTACTTTTTTTATTAAAACAGGATGACCGCGCCTAAAAGTCTTTACATCAGTTCCGCAAGTCAAGGCAGATTTTACTTTTACTAAAATCTCTCCTTTTGATAAAGGTTTAATTTTTACATCTTCATATCTGATATCCTGAGGACCATAAAATAATACTGCTTTCAAAAGCTAGCCTCCTATTTTTATGTAAGCTTTTAATATCTTGTTTTTTATTGTATCATCAAAAGCTTTTACAATATTATCCAATAAATAATCTGTTGACAAATATTTTACATTCACCTGACCTGTTGTCAGCAATTCAAAAGACTTCGCCAAATCCTGAGGTCTAGGGGAATAGCTTCCCATAACTGTCAGTTCCCTATAATATATATCATTATTTGCATACCCGAAATCTTTTGGAGTACTTGAAAATACAAGAATTTTACCGCCATTTCTGACTGTTTTTAGAGCAAGAGGGATTGCAGCATCAGCACCTGATGTCATAAATATACAATCAGCTCCAATATCATTGGTATTTTTATAAATATATTCATGAGATTTCTCTATATCTGCGGAATTGAATGCAATAATTCCTTTTTGATTTGCAAGATTAATTCTTTCTTCCATCAAATCACACCCATAAACATTCATTCCGTAAGCTTTGAGAGCCTGTCCCATAAGAATACCTATTGAACCTAAACCTATTACAAGAACATTATCGCCTTTGTTTAAAGAGGCTCTTTCAACCGCTCTTATACAGCAGCCTAACGGTTCATAAAATGAAATTTCTTCATCAGTCATATTGTCAGGAACTTTGTGTGCAACATTTTTAAGATGTTCTTCTGACAAATATACATACTCAGAAAAACCACCCGGCACAATATTTGTCTTTTTGAAATGCCTGCACATGGAATAACTTCCGCCCCTGCAGTAATGACATTCGAAACAAGGAATATGATGAGAGCATACTATTCTGTCACCGATTTTAAATGATGTTTCAGAATCAATTTCTTCTATTATTGCAACAATTTCATGTCCTAATACAGTTCCGTCCTCTGCCAAACCGTGACGGAATTTTACTATATCAGAACCGCATAGACCGCAGCCAAGAACTTTGACAACTGCGCCCTTTTTACCGGCCAATGATACATTATCCAACTCTCTTAATTCAATTTGGTTTCCAAAAAGCTGTGCAACTTTCATTTTTATACTCCCTCGAAAAAAATTTTAGCACAAAAAGGCAATTTTTATTACAAAAATTACTTTATAAATATAAGTAAGGTTTGTGTAAATGATAAATAAAAAATCTGTTAATATTTTTATAGAAAAAATTATACCTTCTTGTTCTAAGAAGGTTAAAACTGTATCTAAAGAATTAAAACAAGAATCAAACATTTCAAAGATTTATACAAATAAATCTAATATTTCTCCGGAAAATATAAATTCAAACTATTATATACAAGAAGAAGCTGCTCCGTTCGCAAGAAGATTATTAAATCCGGACAGATTTAATATGGTGTCCGGTACAACTAAAACTTTGGAAGCTATTGAAACAACAAGAAAAGATATTTCTCAAATTAAAGATTTAAAAACCAGAGATACATTTGAACTTTTGTACTCAAGAATTACTAACGAAACATCCAATATTGAAAATCTTTCAAACGGTATTAGAGAACTTATACAAAAAGTTGAAATGATTGATAACCCCGAAACAAAAGAAATAATTCTATCTGAAATTCAAACTCTTGCAAGCCGGAATAAAAAAGGTTTCAAAAATAATTTCCACAACAAAATGGAATTTGTTGAAAGCCTTACAGATGCTGTAAATATAATGAATGGCAGATATGCAAATATAAAAAGCGAACCATTAGAATTTTATAAATGGCTTGATAAGAAAAATAGCTGGTTTGCAGATGTAATTGATGGAAAAAAAGGAACTCCTGAAAATTATCGAGATTGTTATGCGCAAAAAAAAGGTAAAATTAATTATGACGAATATTTAGAATGGTTTGATTCTTTTTCAGATTCCCAATTACCGGAAGTACACCAGAATAATATCAAATTAGAAGCATTTAGGAAATTAGTAGAAAAATATAGATATTTTGAACCTAAAATTATTCAAAAACTTTACCAAACAGAATATCTGCCTAAATTATCTCCTGATGTTCAAAAAATATTTAAACAAATAAACAAAGATTATGGAACAATTATTATTACCTCTAATCCGCAGACAAATGCTCTAGATGCCAAATATATTGAAGAAGAATTTCGCCTATGGAAAGAAGCCGGTAAAAACAAAGCAATTCTTCCAGAAGTTTTGGATGTCAACATGCTTAATAAATATCTTCAAGAAACTTCATGTTCCGGAGCTGCACTTGTTCCTTTTAAGCAAATAAGCGTTAAAAATTTACTGGATATAGATACATTCTATTTAGATAAATCTGATGCAACATTAAGACACGAAATTAACCACTTAAATGACAGAAATATGAAACCTAAAAATTCTTTTGAGGATTTATATGATTTTTTGAATTGGAATATCAATAAAATTTTGCATAAAAAAGAATGGCAAAAAGAATTAAAACATGCCGGAATATCAGATGAAGGAATTGATTATGCAATGACTAATATGGAAGAATTGAAATCCGTAACGGCAGAATCATTTATGGATAGACTTTCAGAGAAATACAAAAAACAGCTAATAAAAAAATTCAATATGGAAAATTGGATTTTTAATATTGATGATAATTTTATAAGAGAAGATGAAGTTATACGTAAACTAAAATCATAATAGTTTTATAAAAAATATACGCTGGACTTTTATCATTTTAGCTATTAATATATAACATATTAATATGTTAAATTCTCAGTGGGGCTGGATTTATGATTTTAAATATTCTTTGTTTTTCAATAGGTGCAATTATATCCGGAATAATTGTAAAACTTTATTCTGATAAAAAATCACAAGAGGAATTAATTCGATTAAAAACTCAGCTTGAGACATTTGGAAACCTTGAAAAGATGATAAAGTCTGATTTCTCAGAAATTGCACGTGATACAATAAAAAGTGAACAAGAAGATTTAAGAAAACAACATCAAGAAGCACTTGAACTTAAACTTGCACCTCTTGCAAAAGAATTGGGAGAATTTAAGAGTAAAGTTGAAAACTTTAATACAACCGGAGAAAAAAATACAGCAGCCCTTATTGAAAAAATCACATCATTAGAAAAAAGCAGCGCAGAAATAACAAAAGAAGCAAACCAACTTGCAACTGCATTGACAACCAATCAAAATATAAAAGGAGCATATGGAGAATCTTTACTGGATACAATTTTACAATCATGCGGAATGCAAGAAGGGATTCATTATACAAAACAGTTTGTAGCAAAATCTATAAGCGATGATGAAACAACACATACAATCCGTCCGGATGTCGTAATAAATCTTCCGGATAACAGACACCTTATTATTGATTCAAAAATGACATTAACAAGTTATTTGGAATTTATGCAGGATGAATCTCAACTTCCTAAATTTAAATCAGAAGTAAAAAAACGTATCATGGATTTGGCTGAAAAAAATTATCAAAAAGCTGATGATATTTATCAGCCGGATTTTGTATTGATGTATATTCCGATTGAAAATTCCGTTAACACATTATACGAAGATACAGATTTAATCAACAAAGCTTATAAAGCAAACGTAATAATTGTTGGAACATCCGCCCTTCTAACAACAATAAGACTGGTAAACCAGTTATTATCACAACAAAAACAACAAGAAAGCGTAAACAAAATTGTTCAAGCCGGCACAAATTTGTATGAAACGTTTGTACGTTTTTGCGAAGATTTGATGGATGTCAAAAAACGTCTGGAAGGTGCAAATACTCAATTGAATAAAACCATAAACAGATTTCAAAGAGGAAATAAAAATAATCCGAGTTTATTCTCACAAGTAGAAACATTGCGTGATTACGGAATTAATTCTTCAAAAGAAATCCCTTCAAATTTATTAGAACAAATTGATGAAACAGAAATACTGAATGTCTAATTGTTTTACAACTTGCAGTAAACTGACGATTTACTAAAAAATATAAACATAACAATTATTTATAATCTGTGATAGAATAATTCTATGAAAAAAATTATTATATTATTAGGTTTATTAATTTTATCAACATCACAGGTTTTTGCAGAACAGTATCTTTTACAATGCAACCTTAATATTGAAGCGGTAAATACTGCAACAAATGAAGTTATGAACCGTTCGACTCTTGAACGTTTCTTTATAATAGATACGGTGTTAGCAGAAGTTTACGATGCGAATAACCTGCCTCTGGAAGTAGAAAGCTTTACTGATGAAGATATAGTTTTTCACCATAAAGCTGCAAGTTTTAATACCATTGTAGATACGCAGGTTACATATAACCAGGTTACAAAAAAAATTAAACTGAGTGAAATTTATGCTAATACAGCATATTCAAACAGAGCACAGTTCACAACCAGAGGCGAAGGAACCTGTACCGTAAAAGAAATTGAAAGAAAACCAATATTTTAGAGGAATAATGAACAATATTAAACGACGCTGGTATGATGAAGATCCGACTATAAGTTTAGCAGTCAGTCTTTTAGAAAACTCTGATAAATCAAAACAAATAAAATGTGCAGAATATATTAAAGATAAAAGCCATAGTTATAATATTTTTATTCCTGAAAATAAACTTGAAGATTCTTTTAATTATTTTTGTAAACGCTGGTACGACGAAGATAAAGAAATATCTGATGCGTTTGAATATCTTAAACTAATGCCGTTTGAACTCCAAAAAGAAACAGCTTTAGAAATTATAGAAAAATTACAGGAGTTAAAACCTTGTTAACACATATTTTATTCAATCCGGTAGTAACATCTATTATTTTGCTCTGTATATTATGTTTATGCAGAATAAATGTACTGCTTGCAATACTTATATCAAGTATATTTGCAGGTATAACCTCCGGAATGGATATTGAAAACATTATGAATACATTTATTTCCGGTATGGGCGGAAATTCAGAAACCGCACTCAGTTATATATTATTAGGAGCATTTGCAGCAGCTATGAACCATACCGGATTTACGGATGTTGTAGCAAAAAAAATAATTGATATTGTAAACAATCGTGTCTGGGTATTATTTTTGATTTTGGGATTAATTGCAATGGCGTCACAAAATATTATCCCAATACATATTGCATTTATTCCAATTCTGGTACCGGCTCTTTTACCTACAATGAACCTGCTGCAAATAGACCGTCGGTCTATTGCCTGTATTCTGGCATTCGGATTAAAAATGCCGTATATTACAATTCCTGCGGGATTTGGATTGATATTTCACAATCTTATTGCAGACAATATGATACAAAACGGCATGCCGGTTGTGAGAGCAAATATCTGGGAATACACCTGGATTCTGGGCGTCGGAATGATTGTTGCACTCGGTATTGCATTATATGTTTACAGAAAACCAAGATTATATAAACAAATAGATTTGCCGGAAGAACATCTTGAAGATTTGAAATTCAATAAGAATCACTGGATAACATTACTCGCAGCAATAGTTACATTTGTTGTTCAGATTTGGACACATTCGCTGCCTTTAGGAGCTTTGACCGGTTTAGGTATAATTTTTTCTCTTGGAGCAATTAAACATTCCAAAATGGACAAACTTATGGATGAAGGGATTTACCTTATGGGATACGTTGCATTTGTAATGCTTGTGGCTTCAGGATTTGCAACGGTACTAAAAACAACAGGAGGAATAGAATCACTGGTATCGTATGTTACAAGTGTACTTCCACCAAGTCAGATATTTACGGCTCTTGTTATGTTATTACTAGGGCTATTAATAACAATAGGTATAGGAACATCATTTGGGACTATTCCTATTCTTGCAGTTGTATTTGTTCCGATATGTTTACACGTTGGTTTTAATGTTCCGCAAACAGTTGTACTTTTAGCCGCTGCGGCGGCATTAGGGGATGCCGGTTCCCCTGCCTCCGATACAACATTAGGCCCGACATCCGGATTAAATATTGACGGGCAGCATAATCATATATGGGATACGTGTGTTCCGACTTTTTTGCATTATAATATTGCGTTGATTCTTTTTGCATTAATTGGAGTCTTTATATTTAAATAATTATTTAGTAAACCAGCGGCCCCTTAAAAAGATTTTTTCATATAAATATATGATGTACCTAATTAGATATTAGATACAATAATATTGAAGTACTTTTGTAGGTATAGGGATGGAGCAGACTAATAATTTTAGCAGCTACAATAATATCAAAAGACTCTCAGACGAAGAACTAGTCAAGGTTTGGGAACAATATTTTGCTGACCGTACAAATAAAAAATTGAGAGATATTTTGATTGTTCAATATATTTATTTAACACGATACGTAGTCGGCCGTGTTAAAGTTGCCCTGCCTCCGACTTTTTCATTTGAAGATATTTCAAGCTACGGTGTTGAAGGTCTTATTGATGCAGTTGAAAAATATACCCCTCAAAATGGTGCAAGATTTGAAACTTATGCACTGGTAAGAATCCGAGGGAATATAATTGATAAGATTCGTTCACAAGATTTCTTGCCAAGAACCGTAAGACGCAAAATCCGTGATGTAAAACAAGCACAGGAACAATTAAAGAAACAATTCGGGCGTAATGCTACAAACAAAGAAGTTGCGGAACTTTTAGGATTGGAAGTCGAAAAAGTTGATCAAATATTAGCAGATGATACAACAATAACTTCTATTTACGATAAAAAAGGCTCCGGTGATGATAGTATGGAAATTATTGATACTATTCAAGATTCAACACATTTGACCCCGCATGAAGCTTATGAAGAAAAGAACGTAAAATCACAATTGGAAGCTGCTTTGAAACGTTTGCCGGAACGTGAACGTATGATAATGGTTCTTTACTATCATGAGAACATGACCTTCAAAGAAATCGGCGAAGCAGTTGATATTTCAGAATCAAGAGTTTGCCAAATCCACGCACAGGCAATTATGAAATTGAAAAATCTTCTCAGCGAAAACCGTTCCGAAAGATTGAAGAAAAGTATTATTTAAGATATTTAATAAATTTATCGGTACACTTGGCGGTATTATCATATAGTGATAATATGATAATATGATTAAATCTTTTAAAGATAAAGAAACCGAAAATATTTTTAATGGTTTACAGAACAGACCATATACGCATCCGGGAGAAATATTACTGGAGGAATTTGTAAAACCTTATAACCTTACTCAAGAACGTTTGTGTTCTCTTTTAGGTGTTGGAATAAAAACAATAAGTGAATTATATAACCAGAAACGTGGAATAAGTCCGGTTATGGCTCATAAATTGGCACGCTTATTTGGTACAACTCCTGAATTTTGGTTGAATGCTCAAGTGTATTATGATCTTTATACTGTTTATGAAAAGAAACATGATGAAATAAATAAAGTTAAACCTCTGACAGCTTAAATGTTTTATAATATACAACATGTTACAATGTCTGCACAAGTCAAGAAAGAGGTGTGTTAATGGCGAGGAAAGAAATCTTAGTGAACAGTCAAGAGGACGTGGAGAAGAACTGGAACAAAATAATTTATCCGATGATAACTATCAGACAGGATATAATAGCACATCGTCAGGGAAATCAATATCTGGACCAACGAGAAACATATATGAGAGCGATACACGAATTAATACAGGAAGGCTCCCTGCCAATTTTGACCCATCATCTCAGCGAATAGCTGCAGCTAACTTCACAGAAAAATATTATAATACGGTCAAAATGATAAAATTATCGATACTGGTTTTAATTTACTGATAATTTCAGGGGAAAATAATTACAATTTTTATATTGATTTCTAATTTGTTTTAATAAAATACTTTAAATAATTTTTGTAATATTTTTAAGCTATAATAAAAATGATGAAATTAAGAAGAAGCTTTATTTTATTATTTTTCATTATTGCCGCAAATACTATTCCCGCATTCGCTGTAGAAAATGGCAAAATAAAAGAGGGAGAAATTTTATCGCTTGCCGATTGTGTCGGTATCGCAATAAATAACAGCCCTATTATCAAAAAGTACGAATACAATCTGCAAGTAGCAAAAAGTAACGTTGGAATAGCTAAGTCAGCCTATTTCCCGACTCTTGGTGCAGGTGTTGGTATTTATCAGGAGTATAATTCAAACAAATATTCAGATAATACTTCTTCCGCTCGAGAACTTCCATCTGCCGGCGTTTATCTGCAACAATTAATCTGGGACTTTGGAAAAACAAATTCTCTTATTAAGATGGAAAGATTTTACAAACTTGCTGCAGAATACGAATTTATGGATAGTATTTGTAACACAATCTACAACGTCAAAATGAAATATTTTAATGTTTTAAATACCAAAGCCATTTTAGAAGTAGAAAAAACAAATGAACTATTAAACAAAAAGAATGTTGAAAGAACAAAACAACTATATGAAAGCGGTCAAAAAAGCCAAATTGATTATATAGACGCAAAAGTTTTTCTACACGACGCCGAAATGAGAGTATCTGATGCAGAAAACAAATATGATATTGCATTGGCAGATTTAACAAATGCTATGTATTCCGCATATTCTCCGGATTTTGAAGTCGAAAAACTATACACTTTTAATTTTAATGATAATTTTATACCTGATTATATTAAAGGAGATTTGCCGGATAAAAATATAAAAAATGTTGCACTAAAATCAAAGATTGAAATGAATGAAGAATCACAACTCAAAATTCTTCCGTTTAACCTTAAAGAAGCTTATGACTTAGCATTTAGAAACAGTCCGGATTTATGGGTTTTAGAAACCACTGTTAATGCAATGAAACAGGCTCTTATATACGCAAAAAGACAATATTATCCGGTTATTACAGGAAATGTTGGTTACAATTATCTAAACGCACGTGAGTATTCTAATCATGATTTTAATATGTACATAGATATGACTGCATCTTTGAATCTAAAGCAATTAAAACATGAGATTGATAAAGCTCAGGCGAACGTCAACCTTGCCGAAAATGATGTTTACGAATTCAAACAAAATCTCTATTTTAAAGTAAAAAAATGTTTTCTAAACGTTGACAAAAACGAAGACCAAATATATATTGCAAAAGAACAAGCTCTGGAAGCACTGGAAGACTTTAACCTTGCAAACAAACGGTATGAAGAAGGGAAAACAGACTATATTGCACTGCAACAGGCACGAAAGAATTATAACGATGCAAAACTTTTGTATGTAAAAATGCTCTACGAATATAATGTTTCACTTGCAGATTTAGAAATTGCAATGCATTATCATATGGATAATCTGCATGCAGAAGCAGAACACGCACTGCACTACCATTATTCAGAAATCTTAGATAAACTTGAAAGTGCTATTCACTGCGAAAATATGGAAGAAGAAGAAAAAAATCCGCCGCCAAAAGAAAAATTATAGAAAAGAATAATATGATATATAAAACAGAATATAACTCTCAAATAGGAAAACTAACTCTTGCCTCTGACGGAAAAAATCTCATCGGAGTATGGCTCTTGGGTCAAAAATATTTTGAAGCGACAATTGATACCTATTTTGAACAAAATAATAACTTGGAAATATTCAATAAAACAAAAAACTGGCTAAATTGTTATTTTAAAGGTGAAAAGCCGCAAATTTCAGAATTGCCGCTTGCACCCAAAGGCAGCAATTTCAGACAAAAAGTTTGGGAAATATTATGCAAAATACCTTATGGCGAAACTACAACCTATAAAAAAATTGCAGAGCAAATCAGCCCGACAATGTCTCCACAAGCTGTCGGTGGAGCGGTCGGGCATAATCCGATTTCAATTATTATTCCATGTCATAGAGTTATAGGTACAAATGGAAACTTAACTGGATATGCAGGCGGTTTGAAAAATAAAATATGGCTTCTTAAACATGAAAATGCAGAAATTAACTTTTAAAATTCCAATACAACTTTATAAGTTTCTTTTTTACTAAATTCTCTATATGCATCTTCTACTTGTTCAAATGGGAAAGATTTGCTTATCAAAAAGTCAGTAGATATTTTCCCCTGCGATAACAAGTTTAAAAGTTCATCACAATAAACAGCATCAACTCCGCCTGTTTTGAATGTAAGATTTTTTCCGTACATCTTTTCAAGAGGCAATATTTGAGATTTTTCATACATTGCAACAATAAATACTGTTGCATTTGCTCTTGCAATCCTCCAGGCAAGTTCAAAGCTATTATCACCGCCTGCAGCCTCTATTACGTAATCAGCACCATATTGTGTTATATTTTCTATAAAGTTTTCAACATCTGCTATATTTGGATTTATTGTAAAATCTGCAAATTGTTTTGCATATTCTAATCTATTATCATCAATATCAATTGCAATAATTTTTTTTGCCCCCAGATATTTTGCACACATCATAGCACATAATCCTACAGGACCGGCACCAATAACAGCAACAACATCATCAGCTTTTACTCCTTCGGCTGCAAAATATCCGCTTGATAAAATATCACCAACAAATAAAGCATTATCATTAGACAAATTATCAGGAATTTTATTAAGCCCCATATCAGCATAAGGAACTCTTACATATTCGGCTTGACCGCCGTCTATCCTGCAGCCCAATTCCCAGCCGCCTTTTATACAATTATTAATATATCCGTGTTTGCAAAAATAACATTCCCCGCAAAATGTTATACAATTAGCAGCCACTCTGTCACCAATTTTCAGTTTTTTGACCTCACTGCCAATTTCTACAACTTCACCCGTAAATTCATGTCCTAAAATTGTATTTGGGATATATCTCGGAACAGCATTATTTATTATATGAAAATCGCTTGTACAAATTGCGGAACGGGTAACTCTAACTATTGCATCTTTTTCTGATAGTAATTCAGGAATAGGTCTTTCAACCACTTTTATAAAACCATTATAAGGAACAACACCTTTCATAAGTAAGGACTCCTTTTTTATTTATTATATAAAAAAGGATCAAAATATACTAATTATTTTTCAATAATAAATTTATTTGTATATCAAATATTTTCTTTTAAAACATTCAACGTTTCCCGCATTGGAGTTGAATGACGATTTAAATCTTCATCTGTTCGAATTTGTTGATAAATTTGCTGTGCAAGTTTAAATGTTTCGGGGAAATATGTCAATATTAATTTTTTATATCTGCTTTTACCGGTCATCATTAAATTATATGATTCTGCAAAAAGTTCTCTCTCATTAGCTGTTGGATAATTATCACGCGTCCAAGTCGTTCTATCATTATAATCATACTGTTTATTACCTGCTTTTATATAATTTTGTAATTCCCGCTGAAATGTTGCTTTAAATTCTTTATTATTAGAAACAGTACTAAGATTATTATTACTGCCACGATAATCCACTGCATGACCTAATTCATGAACTAAAGCATCCGGGTTAGTAACAATTTTATCTTCTCTTGGCGTATAATAACCTGCAGCAACAAAATCTTGATTTGAATGAGTATGCATATTTTGTCCGGCAGATGATTGCAGATTATCCAGTTCAACAGCAATATTTTCTAGCACTTCACCCGGCAAAGTCTGAATATACTTCATGAATTTAATTTTTTCTTTATCAGGCATATCAACCAATAAATTTGAAAAATTAAAAGTTTTTACATAATTTTTTGTTTTATTACGAATAGTAACATTAAATCCATCAAATTTAACAAAATACTCATCTCCTTGATAATAATCATTTTTTACCTGCGAAGATTCATTAACATAATCAGGATTATAGCCGGAATCAACAGCTAATGCCAATACTCTTTCATTTTCTTTTTCTCGATTATCAATGAATCGAATTAATCCTTCAGTATCATTTAAAGAAACCGATTGTGTAGTGTATTGATGCAATATTTTTGAAATATCATTAATTTTATTCCTGTCAATATTAGAATCGAAATTAGCCATAAGCACCTCACTATATACAATAAAAATAAACTGTATATTTTTCATTTCAATGCTAAAGCTTATTTTTACAAAAATTAATATAGAATAAAACTAAACAACTAAATTTAAAGAGAATATTTATCTTCTACCCCAATTCTGCAAGAGCTTTTTCAAACTGTTCATCATTTGGAGCTTTACCGTGCCAAGCAGCAGTGTCCTCCATAAACGAAACACCTTTGCCTTTTATTGTATTTGCAATAATTGCAACAGGTCTATCAGAAGTATTTTGTTTAGCTTTTTCTATTGCATTATAAATTTGTTCTATATCATGCCCGTCTATTACAACCGTCTGCCAGTTAAAGGCTTTTAATTTATCCTCCAGAGGGTCAACAGACATAACATCTTCAGTGCAGCCGTCTATCTGGTATCTGTTTCTGTCGATTATAGCAATTAAATTGTTAAGTTTTCTGTGCGGAGCCTGCATAAAAGCTTCCCAGCAAGATCCTTCCTGAAGTTCTCCATCACCCATATAAACAAATACATGTGCCGGATTATTATTAAGTTTCAATCCCATAGCCATACCGCAGCCGATTGACAGGCCTTGTCCTAAAGAACCGGTTGAAACTTCAACTCCTTTAAGCATTTTTTTACAAGGGTGTCCTTGAAGTTTTGAACCGAATTTTCTGAATGTCATAAGTTCTTCTTTAGGAATAAAACCTTTCTGTGAAAGAACAGAATACAGAATTGCTGATGCATGACCTTTTGATAAAATAAACCTGTCACGTGAATCATTCATATCTAGAGGAATATTCATACATTTGTGGTAAAGAACTGTCAAAATATCAGCAGCAGAAAATGCGCCGCCAATATGCCCTGATTTTGAATTATGAACCATTTTTAAAACATTAATTCTTGATTCTTTTGCAAGATTTTTAAGTTCCTGGATTTCATTAGAGTTTAGCATTCTTTACCTCCAATTCTATATTTCAAAACTTTTAACACAAATAAAGGAAGTGCCGGAAATATCCTCTTAAAACGTTCCGGCTGTTTTATTGTTCTATAAAGCCATTCCAAACCTAATTTTTGATAAATTTCAGGAGCTCTTTGAACAACTCCGGACCAGACATCAAAACTTCCGCCAACCCCAATCATCAAAGCCGGATTTAAACATTGTTTCGCTTTATATATAAATTTCTCTTGTTTAGGAGAACCTAATGCTACTAAAATAAGTCTTGGCGAAGTGTTTTTTAACTCGTCCATAATTTCATCCCAGTTATCAAAATAACCGTCATGAGAATATACAATATTTAAATTTTCGACTTCGGATTTTAGGTTTGATACAGCTTTTTCAATAATTTCAGGTTTAGCACCGATTAGAGCAACCGGCATGTTGCTTTCTGCAGCAACCTCAATCATTTTACGGGCAAAATCAACTCCTGCAATTCTTGCTACATTTTCTCCCATAATTTTGAGCCCTATTTTTACCCCAATACCGTCAGGAATTACCATCTCTGCGTTATTTAAAATCTCAGAAAACTCTCTATCATTTTCTGCAGTTGTAAACATCTCGGGATTAATTGTTACAACTTGATTAACCTTGTTGTTAGACATTAATTCCTGTGCATATTTAATTGCACTTGCAAAATCAAAATCATCAATTTCATAACCTAACAACTTGACTCTTTTCATAACTATTATTATACTAAAAAAATACAAAACATTCGATTTATGTTTTAAAGATAGGAGAAAAATATGAAAAAAATTTTAGTTTCATTATTAGTTTTATCATTTGCCGGCAGTGCAATGGCTGCTCAGACCTATACAGAACAAATGGTAAATAAATGGACTGCACCGCTTGCTCAAAAAGAAAAACAGCTACAACAACAAAGAGCTGCTGCAGAAAAAGCTCAAAAAGAAAGACAAATGGAACAACAAAGAAGAGAACAAGAACGTCAAAGAATGCAAAAACAACGTCAACAAGAATTAGAAGCTGCAAAGAGAGCTCACCAAAATAAAATGGAAGAAAAGAAAAAAGCTCTGGATGTATTATTAGGTAAATAAATCTTTAAAAAGCTGAATATTATTATATATTCAGCTTTTTATTATCAAAATTCAATTATTAAGAAACACCCCGATTATTATAAAAAGAATACTCTATCTTATAAAATTCCAGAAATAGCGTTTTATTTTTTTTAGGTTAGAAATTTTTATATCTTTATCTTTAATATAAGATATTTGATATTCTTCAGGTTGTGTACATCTCGGATATTTAATATCGGTTGGACCAAAAAGCATTACATACATTGGCTTGTATCCATCAGGTATTTCTAAAAATTCGCATAAATCAGGGAATACCTTTAAACAAATTTCTGCAAACCCGCACCATAGAGTCCCAACATTCATAGATTTTGCATAAAGTTCAAAATAACTCAGATTTATTATTGCATCTTCACTTCCACATGGTGCATTTATTGGCGCAGATACAACAATCATGTGAGGAGCGTTTCTAAAAATAATATCATCTCCTCTCATAAATGCATCTTTGTAATTCGCAAATTTTTTACCAATTGTATTGAATGTATTTGAAGAAAGAATCTTTTTTATTTTAGAGTTTGTCATTTCTCTAAATTTATCCATAACTTCAATATCATCAATTATTGAAAAATGAAGTTTATGGAAATTACACCCTGTCGGAGGGTATTTAAGCATATTCGTAAGTTTTTCAATAACTTCTTTCGGCAAATTTTCTGCTCTGTATTGCCTTATACTTCTTCTTGATTTTATAAGCTTGAGAACACTTTCTTCGCTCGGAAGATTTTCTGTATCTTCAGAATCTTCCGGTTTTTTATTCATAATAGATAAAGCTCCTGTCGGACATATTGCTAAACAATGCTGGCATTTCAGACAATGATTTTCATTTGTTATATATGGAATTTTTTCATCATCAAATTCTATAATATTAGCAATGCAGTCTTTAATACACTGACCGCAATGAATACATTTTTCTTTATCTATTTTGAAGTGCATAATATTCTCCTTATAATATAAAAAGGCGGAATTAATATCCCGCCTTTTACTTAACCTTATCAGTTAATTTAAGCATTTTCAGGTTCTGCAAATTGTGCCTTTTCAGCATCTGAAACACCCTTAATTGTTAAATTAACTCTTCCTTTTTCATCGATTTTTATAATTTTAACAATTACTTCATCACCAACATTCACATGCGGTTCTATTGTTTCAATTCTTTCATGGCAAATTTGAGAAATATGAACCATACCATCTTTGCCGCCGCCTAATTCAACGAAAGCTCCGATTGGTATAATTCTTACAACTTTACCTTTTAGAACCATTCCGACTTCAGGTTTGAAGGTTAAATCACGAATCATTTTTCTTGCAATTTCAGCACCTTCTTGATCGTTAGATGTGATTGTAACAACACCGTTATCTTGAATATCAATTTCAGCGCCGGAAGCATCAATGATTGCTCTGATTTGTTTTCCACCAGGCCCGATAACTGTTCCGATATCTTCTGTCGGAATAGTCATTGTAGATATACTTGGTGCAAATGGTGACATAGGTCCAGGTTCAGTAATTGCTTTTCTCATTTCGCCTAAGATATGAAGTCTGCCTTCTTTTGCTTGTTGAAGAGCACGTCTCAAGGTATCATTTGGAATACCTTTTGCTTTCATATCCATTTGAAGAGCTGTAATACCAGTATCATTACCTGTAACTTTAAAGTCCATATCACCTAAAAAGTCTTCAATACCTTGAATATCAGTTAATACAACAGGTTCTCTGCCTTCTTCTTTTATCATACCCATTGCAACACCGCCAATCATGCATTTTACAGGTACACCTGCATTCATTAATGCCATTGATGAGCCGCAAGTAGATGCCATTGATGTAGAACCGTTTGATTCCAATACGTCAGATGTTACTCTGATTGTATATCCGAATTCTTCTTGAGAAGGTAATGCCGGTACATTTGCTCTTTCTGCAAGGTTACCGTGTCCTACTTCACGTCGTCCAGGACCTCTTAAAGGTTTTACTTCACCTACTGAGAAACCCGGGAAGATATATTTGTGCATATAAGTTTTTTCTGTTTGAGGGTCAACACCATCAAGTTCTTGCTTCATAGCAGGACCTGCTAATGTTGCAACAGACAATACTTGAGTTTGACCTCTTGTAAATACTGCAGAGCCGTGTGCTCTTGGAATAACTCCAACTTCACACCAGATAGGACGGACTTCGTTTGGTTTTCTACCGTCAGCTCTGACATTTTCGTCCAAAATCATTGCTCTCATGATTTTCTTTTCTGCAGCTTTAAACTCTTCTGCAACAAAATCAATACCTGTTTCTTCCATCATAGTTTTGATAGCGTCATCTTCAGGCAGTGCATCTATTTTTTCTTTTACAAGATTCTTTGCTTCTTCAAGTTTATTTTGTCTGTATTCTCTATCAAAGTTGTGATAAGCA
Source organism: Candidatus Gastranaerophilales bacterium (assembly GCA_944324835.1). Classification (GTDB taxonomy): domain Bacteria; phylum Cyanobacteriota; class Vampirovibrionia; order Gastranaerophilales; family Gastranaerophilaceae; genus UMGS1585. The sequence goes on along the minus strand of CALUXV010000006.1, from coordinate 23,993 downwards.
TCAAAAATCATATCATGAGCGGTTTCATCAATAATTTTCTTAATTTCTGATGTATCATAAGGGTTAACGAATTCTTCTTTTACAACTTCACATTGTTTTGCAAATTCAACCTGTGCATCACATTGTTTTCTGATTTCAACTTGTGCAAATTCAACAGCATTCATGATATCGTCTTCTGTAACAAAATTACATCCGGCTTCAACCATAATTACAGAATCGTGTGTACCAGCAACAACAATATCTAAATCTGAATTTTTAGCTTGTTGGTGTGTCGGGTTAGCAATAAAGTTACCGTTTTCGTCTTTTGAAACTCTTACGGCTCCAATTGGTCCTTCAAAAGGAGCTCCGGTAAGCATTAATGCACAAGACGCACCTAACATTGCTAATGTATCAGGCTGATTTTGTTGATCATAGCTGAACAATTGTGCAACGATTTGAATATCGTTTCTATATCCTTTAGGGAATAACGGTCTTATAGGTCTATCAATCAAACGTGATACTAAAATTGCTTTATCACTTGCTTTACCTTCAGAACGGTTATATCCGCCAGGAATTCTGCCTATTGCAGACATTCTTTCTTCATAATCAATCAGAAGCGGGAAAAAGTCTATCCCAACTCTTGGTTCTTTACTAACAACCGCATGCACAAATAACATTGTATCGCCGCATCTTACGGTTACACTTCCGTTAGTTGATTGTGCGTACTTACCAGTTTCGATTGTAACTGTTTTGCCCCCGATTTCAAGGGTCATACTTTTTGTTTCTGGTATCATTTTTCTTTTCCTTCTTTCTCCGACTGCTCGATAGCCGGAATTAATTACTATTACCTTATTTCTTACTATTTAATTATACTATAAATATTTATATTACCTAGTAGTATTTGTAAACAATTGTAACAGAAAACTTGACAAAAGTATGTACTTGGGTATATACTAAGTATATAAGAAGAGTTAAAATTTTGGTTTGTGTATTTAAAATTTTACTCAAAGGATAGTGTACCCCAATTAAATATTAACGATAGTGTATAGTGTATTAAGGAGTTTATGTATGACAGAACAGCTACCAATTAAAATGAAGAAAACTAACAAATCTTCTAACCCATCTAAAAGTCCGGTATTGAAAGCTTGTACCGATTCAGACTTATCTCGCTATATTAGAGAAATTTCAAAATTCCCTGCATTATCAGCAGAAGAAGAAAGAGAAGTTGCAAGAAAAGCTAAAGCCGGAGATGAAGAAGCTAAAAAAGCATTAATTCAAGCAAATTTACGTTTAGTAATTACTGTTGCCAAAAAAGCAATCCATATGTCGGCATTACCGTTGATTGATTTAATTCAAGAGGGTAATTTAGGCTTGATGGTTGCAGTTGAAAAATTTAACTGGAAATTAGGTTACAAATTTCAAACTTATGCAACATGGTGGATTAAACAAGCAATGTTTAAAGCTATATCTGAACAATCACATAGTATGAAAATCCCTGTTTATATACAAGAAACTTTATCAAAATTTTCAAAAATCAAATCAGAAATGGAAAGAAAATATAATTGTCAGGTCAAAAATAAAGATGTAGCAGAAAAAATGAATATTTCTCCGGATAAACTTGATACATTCTTATCCGCATATTCAAAAACAATATCGATTGAAGGAAGTATGGAGTGTCAGAATGGGAAAGAACTTAACGTTGCAGACATTCTGGAAGATACATCAGCAGATGTTTCGTTAAATGTAGAAGCAGAAAATCTTAAAAAAGATTTGGAAATTGTTATCTCTACATTAAAAGACAGAGAACAAGCAATTGTTAAGATGCGCTACGGACTGGGAGATATTACACGCAGAACTCTGGAAGAAATCGGAAACATCTATGGTGTAACCAAAGAATGTATTCGTCAAACAGAATTGCGTGCGCTGAAAAAAATGAGAAACAATACACTATTAAGCTGTTATGTTGATTAGGGGACAATTGGCAGCTGTTTTCAAAGACTAATCTCATCACTTATCTATATATTTAAAAGAGCGTAAACAAACTTTACGCTCTTCTTTTATAAATAACATCCCTCGTTAAAAAGGAGTTAAAACGAGGGAATAATCAGTAAAAGAGACATTTATACTATTGTCACATGCATTTATTTAATTTTCCAATTTTCAATTACTGGATTTAGAAAAAAATTTCGCATATAATTCTGTTATGAAAAAATATATTTTAACTCTGATATGTGTATGCTTATTTGCAAATTCATCAATGGCAGAATTTTCAATGCCTAAGATTTCGTTCGTAAAAAAAGAAGTTAAAACAACCGCAGATAAAACAAATAAAAAAGCAATTAAAAATACAGAGCAAGCCCAAACTGATAAATCTCAAACAAAAACCAAAAAAGAATTTAAACCTTTAATTAAAAAAGATTCTAAACAAAATCCGTCTAAATCTACGACTATAAAACCTAAAGAATCAAAACCTATAATTAATTTTAAAAGAAATAAAGTTGAAGAAATAACATTAACAACTCAATCCCCAGAAGTTAAACCTGAAACTAAAAAAAATAAAAAATTTGATATAAAAAATCCATTCAAGAAAAAAACTCCTACTGTTGGAGAAGATATGGTTTCTAAAGAACAAGTCAAAGAAGAGTTAGAACGAGTACAAAACCTTTCTCAAAAAGCAGTTGCATTATATACAGATAACAATCTTGAAGAAGCTCTAAATACGTTTTTAAAAATCCCGGAAAAATACAGAACGGCTCAGGATAATCTTCTTGTCGGGAATATCCTGCTCGATTTAGGAAAAACTGAAGATGCTATATTTATGTACAAAAGAGCAATTCTAACAGATGAATACTTTTATAAACCGTATTATAATATTGGAAATATATGCTTAAATGATGATAAATACTTTATGGCTATAGATTATTACAAAAAAGCAATTAAGTATGCACCGGAATTTCCTTATGCTTATTATAATATTGCCTGCGCATACATTAAAGCCGGAGATTTAAGAAAAGCAAAATCAAATCTTACCAAAGCTATAGAATTAAAAAATACTGAAGCAGATTTCCACTACAACTTAGCTTACGTTTACAAGAAATTAAATAAACCTAAACAGGCTCAAATATATCTTAGTAATTATAATAAATTAACTAACGGTCAATAACATTTAAAAATTCGTGATACATACCCATTCTATGTTCTTTTGCTGCTTGAGAAGTATTAAAAGTATTATTATAGTTGCTGGCATGATCTCCATAGGTCGTTCGGTTATAAGAATTCATCATCTCATTATGGGTATTTGTATATGGACTTAGCGGGAATAAGTCATGCATTTGCATATATACAGGAAGCTTATATCCGATATCTTGATATGCGTTCAAAGCATTACCGAGCCTATGCCGCCTTTGTTCGAAAGATAAACTTCCATCATCATTATCATCCGATATAACCGGCCCTGCTGCATATTCATCATTCCAACGCTGTTGTTTGTATTCATGCATTACGCTGTCATAACTGTCAGCCTTACCCCAATCATTACCAGCAGTCAAACCCATTGAATTAAATCTTGTATCATTATTACATTTTTCACCTATCAGAGCAATATCATTCCGCCCTGTTTTTTCTCTGATTTGGCTTGTTATCCATTGCATTTGAGCAAAATTTGGAAGGCGGCCGTTTCCGTAATAATTCCCCATATCATAGTTGCCGACATGTTTTGCGCTATCAAAATAAATTGCATCAAAACCTAATTCTACAGCCCAACAGCAAGCATCAATAAATGCTTTTTCATCTTTATCCCAATTAAATGGTCTGCCTTGAACTGTCATCTGACCTTCGGATAAAGGCATTCTAATTCCTGTTTTTAACCCTCTTATATGTGCCAGGTCATTAAATGCTTTAACCTCTTCATCTGCTCCCATTCTTTCGTGTCCTCTTGAGAGATTTTTTGAAAGAAGAGTTTTGGAAATCCCGGAATGCAAATCTACAGTGTATAAAGAACCATAGCCGGTATGACCATCATTGTCACCATACATCGGCGGATAAAATTCGGATAATATTATACAATTTGCAACACTTTTACTGGATGGAGGGATTGCAGGAAGAAGTTTAATTGTATTCAACAAACCTTCTTCTTTTGTATCACCATATGTTTGCGCAATTGTTCTGGGATTAATTTCTATATAATTTGCACGTCGTCCCCATTTAGAACCATAATCCGGAGATAATACATAGCCTGGTATTTCCAAATAGTCATTCAATGTACATATACTTTGAATAGCTTGTTCCGGAGTACGTTTTAACAAATCTTCCGGATTTGTTGTAACCCATTTTTTATTCGTACCTGTATAATAAGTATTATTATCGGTTTCATTATCTCTATAAATTTGATTTCGCCCCGTTAAAATCCAAAAAAGTTTTTTAGCAGGCTGTTGATTTCCATGATAACCAGTAAATTTTACAGATGCAGCATTATAAGCTGCCAGTGACTTCATACCTTGTCCTTGATAATCATTAACCGGCTTATTGGCATTTTCATCAACCATATCCGTATTGTTTAATTGGTTTGGAGCTTTAGGCTGATAATTAATTGAAATATTATTTTTTCTTATTTCCATACATTATATATAAACCGATATTATTAAAAAAATTGCTATTTATTAGAAATATTTTAACAATTATTTTTTTACATAAAAAATATTATGAGTATGTATCAAGACTGTGTCATGATACACACTTAAATTATAATAATTTATATCTTCTATTTCTTATTTCCTTTCATTTAGCCCCCGACTTTTACGGAGTGAGCAGGGGTAAATATATAACTTTTGATTCTTTGTACTCTTCACGGAGTAAGCCATCAATGTTAGCGAAATAATGACAAGGCGGGTATTGTTTGAGGTTCAAAGAACCGAGTTTACCCGCTGGGGTTAAAATTAGACGTAAGTTAGATTTATAATCCGACAATATAAAATTCAAGATAGTACAAAATCAATTGTTGGATTTCTGTCATGCTGAACTGGTTTCAGCATCTTACCAACGTTGAATTTCAGCCTGCCACGCCGGTAAGAACCTGAAATAAATTCAGGTTGACAAAATAAACAAATTTTGTTCTTTATACTACTTTTATATAAAATTTTAATAAAATTATTATAGATAATTGTGCATAGACTAAGAGATTCTTCGAGTTTTACCCTCAGAAAGACAAAAATCTAGTCATTCTTCACTACTCATAATATTTTTTATGGAAAATATTATTGAAAGATACTTTCAATACCGGTTGTAAAACAACTAGAGAAGAAAATCATCATCCATATCAATTTCGATATCTTCATCATCTGAATCATCTTCTATGATAGAATTTTTTTCAGGGTCTTTTTCTTCATCTTTATTTTTCTTTTTGCGTTTCACATAAACACCCATACTTCCACCAGCTTCAGCATTAGATGAATACGGTTTAAAAGGATCTGCTCCGGAGATTCCAAAACTCATAGTTAATACCTCATTTATTTTTTATTATAAAACATTTATTACAAATGTGCCATATATTTTTTTTTAAGTTAGAATAAATTTATGGGGAGAATTCAACAATTATCAAAACATATCATAAATCAAATTGCAGCAGGAGAGGTTATTGAACGACCGTTTTCTGTTGTCAAAGAACTTGTCGAAAACTCAATTGATGCAGGTGCAACAAAAATTAGTATAGAGATATCAAATGAATGCCGGAATATTCGTATTGCCGATAACGGTTCCGGAATTCATCCTGATGATATCATCCTTGCATTTTCAAAACATGCTACAAGCAAAATTGAAAAAACTGAAGATTTGTATAATATAAGGACTCTAGGGTTTAGAGGTGAAGCATTATCAAGTATTATTTCAATTGCTAAACTTACCTGCATTACAAGAACAAAAGATTTTGAAGTCGGAACAAAAGTTACCTGCGAAAACTCGGAAGTTCATAAAACTGAAACAGGATGCGCAATCGGCACAATAATGGATGTAAAAGACTTATTTTATAATCTGCCTGTAAGATTAAAGTTCTTAAAAAATCCGAAAACCGAATTTGCATATATTTCAGAACTTGTTACTTCAATAGCTTTAGTTAATACTAATATTGCTTTTGAACTTAAAAATAACGAAAAAACAGTTCTTAAAACAAACGGTCTTGGTTCTTTACCGGAAGTTATAAAAAACTTATATTCTAAAACTCTTTTTGAAAAACTTAGACCTGTAGAAGGAATTGATAATCTAGCAGGGTTTAAAATAGAAGGTTATGCAAGTACTCCTGATTTTACCCGTTCAAGCAAAAAAGATTATCACATTTTTGTAAATTCAAGAACAGTAAAATGTCCAATATTTTTAAAAGCAATTGATACGGCTTATAAAAACATGATTCCATCTGGCAAGTATCCGTTTGTTATCTTAAATTTACAACTACCGCCGGATGATTTGGATATTAACGTTCACCCGACCAAAAAAGAAGTTAAATACAAAAATCCGAATCAGGTATTTAACTTTATAAGAGCTTCTGTAGATAATGCTCTTTCAAATATTGTCAGAATTAATACTGCTAAACCTAAAGAACCAACCCCTGATGATTACCAAACAGATATTGCAGTAAACTCTGATATCCAAAATTTATTATTTGCAAAACAAGAAGAATTTATTAGAGAACAAGAACAGGAAATAAAACCGGAAATTGAAAAATCTATTCACCCAAATTTTATAAAACCTGTTGAAAAATTCAAAGAACCGGAACCTAAAATTACACATAAATTTATTGCACAACCAACAATTGTCGGAATTGATGCAGTAAAAGCAGCAATGGACGAAAATATTATTGGACAGTATCGAAAAACGTATATTCTGATTGAAAAAGAAGAAGGATTAGAAATCGTTGACCAGCATATTGCAGATGAAAGATATATATATGAAACATTAAAAAACCAAAAAGAACCGGCGTCTCAATTGTTATTTATTTCAGATATTATAGAGCTTTCTCCGACAGAAGCTGCTCTTATTAAAGATAATCTTAATAAATTTGCAAAATTTGGTTATGGAATCGAATTTTTAAACGATACCGATATAATGTTTAAAAAAGTTCCGCAGCTTTTATCAAAAATTCCTCCTAAAGATATTATAAAAGATATTCTTGAAAATTTAGAAGGAGATTTGGATAATCTGGAAGAAAAAATCCTTATTACAACATCTTGTAAAGCTGCAGTCAAAGCAAATACGCCGCTAAATTTATTCCAAATGCAGGAAATTATAAAACGCTGGAGAGGATGCAAACATCCTTATACCTGTCCTCATGGCAGACCAATAACCAAAACTATTCCGCACAACGAAATTGCCGCATTCTTCATGAGAAACAAATAGCTGTAAATATGCAGCAAACAATACAGACAAAATTTGTCAGCTTTAATTAGTAATAATTATTTATGAAATTTATCCCTGCTCCGCTTGATATGCACTCATAGCTTCTTGAGAAATTTGTGCCGCATCTTGAATAATTGAACCGGCAATTTCCTGGCTTTTTTGCATTTCTTGCATCATTTTTACGGCAACAGCTGTTTTTACATCCCCAGTTGCCTCATAAACACTCATTGCTGAAGAAGATGAAACTGATTCTACCATTAATTAATATCCTTATTATGTCCTCAATATATATTTTAAACCATGTTTTACATTTTACAAGTATTGAGAAACAAAAATATAATAAAAATTAACAAAGCTTACACAAATGTAGAATAATTATATTATGCTGCTTGTTTTGTTTGAGTTGGCTTTAACTGCAAGCTTGGCTTCTGGTTTTCTTGAACAATACCTTTTGAGTTTAGAGCCTTACCGATTTTACTTGCTATTGGAGTTACAATAACCGGAGCAACATATCTATACATCAATGAGAATGTTAATAATTTTTGTGCAACACTAAAACCGTGCATACGTTTTTCCAAGTTGTGGTGATTAATATTCGCATTTCTAAATTTGTAACTCATTTTTTTAGTAAAATCTGCAATATACCCATTGATTGTATAAGCACCAACGGTTGAAAGAGCTGTTACAAGTATTTGGTTCAGTGCTAGAGTTCTTGCAGGTTTCTTTTCTAATTTTTTATTTTTTAACGTAGTACCTGCATAAGTTGTAGTTGTAACAAAAGAACCTACAGTAGCCATATGATCTGTCATATTCTTTGTTTTACCTAATCTGTCTGCAAATCTTTCTACAACTTTCGAGTTTATAATCGGAGCAATAACTTTTTTTGCAAGAACATTTTCAGTAAAAGAATTATATAAATTATTTAAATTATGAACTCCAACAGCAGTTCTGGTTGTCAGACTAATAAATGTTGAAGGTTTTTTAACAGAATTAGCCTTGAATGATGTTTGGTTCATATTATTATTTACCGGTGAGAAATTAATACTGTTCATTATGCAGCTCCTTTCTTAGGTGCTGATAGAGTATATGATTTAATATTTGAAAATGCACCAGAATTCATTTTTATTTGCATTGTTGGTTTTTGTGCCGTAATATTCATATTATTTTGTGGTTGGACTTGTTGTTGAGCCTGTGGAGCTTTTTTCTTTGGTTTTTCCATACCTAATTTTTTCAATAACCAAGGAATTAATTTGATAGTAAGCCATGCTCTTGGCGGGGCTAACAGGATATCAGGTATCCAGTTAATCATATCTTTAACATTTTTCTCTTTGGTAGCACCAATCTCCATTTCTTCAGTAATTGGTCTTACTTCAAGAGCTTCTTCTCCATCAAGAACACGTTTTAATACTTCAGGATTTTCCGGTTTTTGAACTGCGCATCCGACTTTTTTGCCATTTTTAATAACAAATTTGCCATCTTCTGTCTTGAATACATCTTTAGAACGAACAATACCGTTACTATCTACTTCTAAATTTGGATTTGCGGCTTCAAAAGCGGCCTTTGATTGTTCATATTTAATTTTTTCTGCTTCAAGTATAGCCTTTTCAGATTCTAATGCGGCTTTTTTAGATTCACTCTTTGTATTTTTAATTTTTTCAGTGATTTCTTTAATCTTAGAAGCAGCTTCTGCATTACCTTTAACTTTTAACGGTTCCAAATCTCGGAATAACTTGGTACCATCTTGTCTTAACATTTCACCTTTTGTATTTGTCATTACTTGAAGTGTTTTCTTACCGTTTTTAACTATTGTTTCAAGGCCAACTTGCGGATAGAATTTTTTGATTATTTCCGGTTTTAAGAATATTTGTGGTTTCTTTAATACAACAGCAACTCCTGCTGCTAAAGGTGTTGCTGTAATTAACGGCCAAACTAATCCTGTAACCCCTGATGATATTGAGTGACAAGATGCATACGCAGCATCCTTTTTATCATCAGTTATTAAATAATTTGTAGCCGGTCTTGCTAAACAACATATAACAAGAGAAAACAAAGACTGACATATAACAGGATTTTTGTCAGCTATATCACAAATTTTGCCGACCATCTTATTTTTCATAAAACGAGTTACCATATCAGGCTTGTGGGTTGAACTTGCAACGGAGTGCAATATTGTTTTTGGCCTGATAATAGAATTGTATAATCGATTGTTAATCATTACTTAATCCTTTTCCTCTGCAGCATTCTAACAGTCGGGTAATAATGTATGTCTATACTAAATTCATAAGGTTGATAGAAAGAGACAGAATAGTTGTTAATTTTGTCTATACTATTTAGATTTTGCGTTGTATGCGAATAACTCATCATAGTTTCCAATCTAAAAATATTTTTCACTACCTTCTACACTTATATTAAAACAGATAAAAATAAATTTTGTTAGTTTGTAATAAAAATGTTACATTTTTTCAAATACAATTAAAAATAAAGGATTTTAAACCTTCTTATTTTTAATTGTATTAAATTATATTAATTCAATTAGCAATATTTATTTTTTCATGTTTTATACCAGTATGACCCCGATTAATTTTACAGCTAACTATCTAAAAACTATTTATTTACCTAAGCAAAATGCAAATGGTATTTATAAACCTTGTGAAGCTTCTATTGTTGAATTTGATACAACTGATATAAATGACATAAAAGCAATTGCAAAAACTGCAAGTGATTGGGAAAACATTGCACCGGGTTTTGCATTTGAAATATATAATGATGCAATTAAAGATAGACCTTTCCCTGACATCATAAAGGAACATTATTTAGGATTAACTACTCAAAATTATGATTATAAAAATATTATTCCAAATAAAATTCAGGGTCTGGCGCTGTTTTCAGAAACAATAAACCCGCAAAACGAACTAAACTGGCTGCAAGTAAATCCCGAAACGAATACAAAAAATTCTCATAATAGAAAATATAAAAAAATTGGAACAGAAATTGTAAATTACATAAAAGAAATAACGGATAAGCCAATATTTGTTCAATCAGATAACAAAGCAATCGAATTTTATGTAAAAAATGACTTCAAACCTATTGATAAAAAGCACAAAGCACTCATGTGCTGGTGGGGATAAATTTTAAAACCATTATGCATAATTAACCAACAGTATGCATTGTATCAAATATTTCTTTTCTTTGAACCCATATTTCCATTTGTAACTGTTCACCCTCTTTTTGCAAACAGTCTTTAATTTCCTTAAATGATTTTGCAGAATTTGTAATATCGCACATCATAAACATGACAAAATGCCCTTGCATAAGAGTTTGTTTAATGTCTTCAATATTAACATTCAATTCCGCAAGAATTGTTGCAACTTTTGCTACAATCCCAACTTTATCTGTTCCCGATACTGTAATTATAATTGTATTATTTGCAGTCATATTAACCTTTCTATGAAAATAAACTATTAATCTTGTCTACAATATCCTGAGGATCTATTTCATTTGTAACTTTATTAATATCCTGAGCAATTTGATATAATTTTGCAGCTTCTATCTTATCTCCGACAATTGTAATTGCCCTTGCAAGATTAAAATGAGCCAGTGCATAATTTGGATTTGTTTCTGCAGATTTTTTAAATAATTCTATTGCTTTCTGTACTCTGCCTAAATCATCAAGATAAATAACCCCGAGATTATTATATGCTATATCATAATTTTCATCATATTTTATAGCAAGTTCATATTCTTTAATAGCCTCTTCTGTATTACCTTTACCCCAGTGTAAAAACCCTAAATTACAATGGATTTTAGCATTTTCCGGTTCTAATTCCAAAGCTTTTCTATAAACTGTTACCGCATTATCATAATCTTCTTTATCATAAAAAGCACTACCTAAATTGATATATATATCAATATCCTCAGGCGTTAAAGTATACGCATTTTGGTAAGAACAAATTGCAGCATCCAAATTATTTTGTGTTTCCTGATAAACAAATCCTAATGTTTGAGCAATAACACTTGTCCAGCGTCTATTTGGATTAAGAGTTATTGCTGCTTGATATTGAGAAATTGCAGCAGGAATTTCGCCTTTTACATAATATAAATTCGCAAGATTTGAATGAAAATCAGGAACAGTTGGCATGATAGAAATTAATTTTAAATATACATCTATAGCTCTATCATAATCACCTTGTTCTTCATATGCCTGACATAGATGTCTATGCGCCGGTATATTCAAGCTATCAAGCCAAATTGCCATTTTATACTCTGTAATTGCATCTTCAAAATGACCTATTGCTAAATATACATCACCTAACAGACAATACAAAGGTACAAACCCCGGTGCTTTTTCTATTGCATTTGAATAAATATTTATTGCCGCTTCGAGGTTTCTAATTTGAACATAATAAAAACCTGTTATCAAAGTCGGAAAAAATTTAAAATACGAAATTGTTCTTATCACATTAGAAATTGCTTTTCTGTCAAATATAAATGTAAAAAGCGATAATATATGTTCAAATTTTGCCTGCAAAGTTTTTTTCAAATCTCTAAAAGATGATGCCTGGTATAATTTAAATAATAAATAATGGGCACAGGAATTGCTAAAAGGTTTATACTTAACAGCTTTTTGAGCCGCTTCAATAGCTTCAAAGAAATAAGCTTTTCTTGTGTAAGTTTCAGCAAGAACATAATATGCTTTTGCATATTTTGGATTTTTTTCGATTGCCATATTAAGGTAATTTATTGCTTTGTCTAAATCACCTTTATAAAATTGGGCTTTTCCTATTTTATAATATATTTCAGGAGAATCCATATAAGTTTCTAATGCACATTGATATTCTGTAATCGCTTCGTCTATATACTGGCACGAATTAAAAATATCTAAATGCCATTGAAGATATAAATCTCCAAGCCTTATATGCAACTTTGCATTATTCGGATCTTTTTGCAAATCCAATTGACAACGCTCTATTGCCTTTTTCACTTTATCATTTCTATTTTGTTCATTATCAACTGAATCGTTTTCAATCATATTCATATTATCCATTATAATTTATCCATAAATTATTGTAAAACAGTTTCACAAAAATCTAAAAGCATTTGTTTATCTTTATAGGCGATTTTATGTATTACCATTCTATATACACCGGTTGGAAGGCCTTTGTTATCAGCAATTCTGCCTTTAAACAAGATTTTTTTATCGGTAGGTTTTAATAATACTTTACAGTCAAATATAGCTCCGGCTTCTAATGGTATATCGGAATAGTACCTCAAACCTCTGGTACTTATATCGATAAGCTGCGTTTCAATATTTCCCAAAAGAGGTCTGAATATAATAAGATCACAACTCGTAGAATAACGTTTTATTCTACGGCGGTTTTCTATTCTTATTGAATCCTGATCATACTCTACTGTAAATTCTTTCTCCAATGGAGATGAAAGAATTATTGACTCTTGTATTAAAACGCCTACTTGAGAAAACACATTTATTGTTATTGTATTTCCGGTTTTAAGATATTGTGAGTATCTATCTGCAGCTTTGGGTAATTCAAAATTTATTCTATCGTAGTAGATTTTACCAATATAACAATCCATTTCAACGATTTTATCATCTGCTTCAAATATTATTTTAGCTTTTTGATTTTCTTGAAATAAACCCATAAACTTATTGTAATTAAGAGTATATAAAAAAGCAAGTATCGTAGTAATAATAACAAAAAGCGGATTATTTTTGATTATTCAAATAAACTATGTAATCTTGAAATAATATCTTCTTCATTTAATTCAAAAGTAATTTTATTTAAATCCAATGCCATTTGATAATATTCTGCAGAATTCGTTTTTTCTTCCATTGCCTGATACGCTCGAGCAGTATTAAAATATGCAAGTGTATAATTAGGATTAATTTCTATTGCACGCAAAAAATGAACAATAGCTTCTTGAGCATCACCTATACCGTCCAGATATACTACACCAAGATTATTATGAGCGACTTCAAAATCCGGATTCAAGTCAACTGCTTTGTGTAAAGAGACCAGTGCTTCTTCTATATAGTCCTTTTCCCATAAAGCTAACCCCGCTTTTGCATAAGCAAGAAAATTATCCGGATTCATAGTTATTCCGTCACAGTAAGTACGAATTGCTTTATCTAGATTTCCTACAGCCATAAATAAATCACCTAAAGACATTAAAAGGTCATAATTATTCGGATCAAGTACTAATCCGGCCTGAAAAGTTGCTTCAGCAGCTTCAAAATTTCCTTTTACTTCACCGTACAGTGCACCGAGAGCATGACATACAATAGACGTCCATGATGCATCAGGATTCAATTTTATGGCTTTTTGATAATACTCTATTGCATCATCATACAACTCAGCTCTTACAAGAGAATACGCTAGAGAATTGTTATAATAAGGGTTCTCAGGATTTTCTTTTAGAGCTAATTTGAATGCGGAAATTGAATTCACTTTATCATTTCGTCTCAAATAAAGATGCCCCAGTTCATAATAAATCTTGCCGTTATCAACTCCAAATTCCAACAATTGATTATAATAATCAATAATAGTATCAATTTCTTCAGGGAAATATGTTTGCATAATAGTTGCAAGTTTAATTAAAACTTCTCTATTTTTTGGAGTTGTTTTAAGAGCATTTTTATAATACTCAAGACTGGATACAACATCATTGCACTCTAAAGATAAATCACCCAGTTTTTTGTAGAATATATCACCATGCTGAGTTCGTTCCATACCGATTGCGTAAGTATTAAATGCAGTCGGAAACATTCTTATTTTTTCTAATGTTGCACCTAAAGTTTTATAAGAAAAGACAGAAAAATTATCTGCCATAGATTCATACATCATTTTTAGAGCAGGATAATCACTCATAAATAAAATACTTCCGGTTAAAAAATAATACAAAAATTTCATCATGCCGGTAAAAGTTTTACCTTTTTGCTGCATGCGCCGTTGTATTAATTGAGATAAAAATAATCTTGGTCTTGCAGAATTTACTTGATGACTTGTTATTGCATACTTGAATTCTTTTTCTGCATTTTCATAATCTTCAGCAAGAGAATAAAAATATCCTGTATAAATATGAGCATTTACATTTTCAGGTTCAAGAGTAATAGCCGTCTTACATTGTTCAATTGCACTTTCAATTGAGATTTGGCCTTTTTCCCACATTAAACTTGCAAGTCTGTAATATGCTTCAGCTAATTTGGGGTTGTATTTTATTGCATCAACATAAAAGAGGATTGCCCTATCAATATCTTCTTGCTGTTGTTTAATAAGATATCTCTGGTGCGCTAATCGGGCACTTTCCAGTGCCTTCTCCGCTTCCTCTGCTTTGTCAATTGCAGGTATAGTAAGCTGTTCTGACATTATCACTCCATAATGCTGTTTGATGTAATATGATAAACGTCTTTAATTTTTGAATCTTTAGTAGAAAAATTTTAATATCAACCGTATAGTTTAGAGAGATTTTTTTAGTTTAATTTTTATGCCTAAAACACAGTAATATTAACAAAATAATAAATTTTATTATTTTAAATAAAACTACATTAAAGCAAGAAGATTATCTATCCCAAGAATACATTTTGAATAAAATTCATCAACAGCTCCTGGCTGTCCTGAATTTCGGGATAATTCAATCAATTCTATTTGCAAATATTCATATAATAATGTCGTATCATTTATAATTTTTTTAGTAACAAGATTAACCGGAGAATGGTTTATAATATTATCATGAATGTTAATCATTGCAGCTTTTTCTTTTTCTATATAGGCAGAAAAATCTCTTTTAAATGGTAAAAATCCTTGTATTTCCATATTAACATCAGGTTTTTTGCCATATATATTTATATTATCAAATGATGTATAATTCATCCCTTCTATTAATGCACCAAATTCCGTTATATTATACAGATTTTTTAAACCTCTTGTTTTTATAATTGTTTCTAGATTTTTAATAAATATAGCATAATCTTCTCTTGTTTTAACCATTTCACCGGTTATTGACATGACATCAACAATACGTTTCTTTGTACTGTCTATTAATGCAGTGTTATTATTAATAATATCTAAATTATTATGATTATTTGCATAAACTTGCTCACCTCTAAAAGCTAAATCTAATCCGCAAAAATATATTTTTTCAAAATCCATATAATTTGCGCAGATTAATGATAATATTGTTGTTGTTTGCTCTGCCGGAAAGAGTTGTATATCCAAATCACGAGCATACTGTTTTATAAATAATTCATTATCAGAAAAATAAACAATTAAATTATTAGACTTCAATTCTGAAATTGCATACTCTGTTTTCCAATCAATTATTATATTAAGTTTAGAAGTAAATTCTTCTGAAATATTATAATTTTTTTTGAGAGCTCTCGCATCTGCAAACACTGCAAAATCCGGAACAATATCATTATCTTCAAGAACTTTTAAAGTTTTATTTACTGCAAATATAACAAACTTATCTCTGTTATTTTTAATATTTTCAATATTATCTTCTAAAGATGGACCTGCACCAAGTATAAGAGCGTTTTTTCCGGTAAATTTCCATTTAAAATCTTCAAGCGCATAATATTTTTTATTATTCTTGATAAATTTAAGTACATTTTTTACCCATACTTTTGCAAGAACTTTTATTGTATTAATATCAACTATTTTGCTTTGTAATTTAGTATAAAGATAATCGGAAAATCTTTTTATATCATCTTTATAAAAGATAGACAAAATAGGCGAAAGAACAAATTCCAACTTATCATCATTCAAATAATTTTTCAAAATAAAATGAGCACATTCTTCAATACTATCTGATATACAAACTCTTTTATCAGACAAATATTGTGTTAAATCTACGGTCTCAAATACAAATCTGAGGAATTTTGAATCCGGTTCATATATAACTATTTTAGCTTTTGTTGTAGAAAATAACTCGTCAAGAATATACCCGACACCAATTCCAACACAAACAATAATATCATTTATACCAAATTCTTTCATTTCATCTGAAATTAAAGATTGCGCATACGCAACAGGGTCAGTTGTATCATCAGTCGGAATTTCTCCTTTTAAAAAAACAATATGACCGCCTTCTGTCTGCACAAAAGCAATATCATTTGTACACGAAGATAACGGAATATTTTGCAGTTCTTCTTTTAAACGAGTATTGTTAAGTTTCGCCAGATTGTTTTCAAACATGCCTTTATTATACAAAATATTTAAAGATTTGTAAAAAAAATAATGTTTATAATAAAATTATTTTATAAAGGAGAGAATAATGTTTGAAATAAAGGCACAATTATATTTTTCTGCTGCCCATCATCTTCTAAACTATGATGGGGAGTGCGAAAACCAACATGGCCACAACTGGCTGGTTGAAGCGTACGTGAAAGGAACCGAGCTTGATAAAAGTAATATTTTAATTGATTATAAGGTCTTAAAAAAAGAATTAAAAAAAGTATTGGATTTATTAGACCATAAAGATATCAATGAATTGGAAGATTTTAAAGGCATAAGCCCGAGCAGTGAAATTTTATCAAGATATATCTATACAAAATTAAAAGAAACTATCCCAAACATAAGCAAAATTTCAGTTTGGGAAACAGCAACATCTTGTGCAAGTTATTATGAGGATTAATTAAATGGATTTATTGCAGATTATATTTATGGGAATAGTACAGGGTTTGAGTGAATTTTTACCAATATCAAGCTCTGCACATCTTGTTTTTACTTCAAACTTCTATAAAGTATTTAATAATATGCCAATACACCAGCAGTCCAGTCAGGAAGTATTTGTTGATATAATGCTGCATTTGGGGACATTGATAGCTGTTCTTATTTACTTTAGAAAAGAAGTTTGGGAAATATTATCTGCTCTGATAGAGGGAATAAAAAGCAAAAACTATTCAGACCATAACTGCAAACTGGGACTTTATATAATGCTTGGTACAGTTGTTACGGTAGTTATAGCGTATCCATTGAATGAAATTGCAGAAAAACTGGTTTATTCCCCTGTAATTGTCGGAATCTTGCTTTTTATTACAGGTTTTGTATTGTATTTCAGCGAAGTTTATTCAAACAGACTGGAAACAAAAGCCAACAAAATGGATTTAAAATCATCCATAATTATGGCAATAGCGCAAGGTATTGCTGCTCTTCCGGGGTTTTCACGTTCAGGCTGGACAATTGCATCAGGTTTGTTTAATAAAATTGACAGAGTAACGGCTGCCAGATATTCATTTTTATTGAGTATTCCAATTATTCTTGGTGCATCTATGGTATATCCTTTTATAAAAATAGATATGGCTGAACTTGTTTCATACAATTGGATTGATATTATAATAGGAACACTTGTATCCGGATTTGTAGGTTATATTTGTATTAAATACTTTTTGAAATTCTTAGCAAAATATTCATTAAAAGTATTTGCTTATTATTGTTTCATTGTCGGATTATTTACTGCGATATTTTTCTATTTTGTAAAATAAGTATAAAAAATGACAATTACCATTATCTGGGAAAAAGCAAAGCAATAATGGAAGGTATAGCAGAAACTAACATAATTCTTTCAATGGCTATATTCAGACAATACATTCACATTACTGGATGCAATATTTCCCTAAAACAATTGAATATATTGCAAAACTAATCCACTAACTAAACTGTCCAAATGCAATCATTGGAGTTTTAGATAATACATAGTAAATTCCGCCTGACATTAACATACAGATAGGAATTGTTAAAACCCATGCTGTAATTATGCTTTTTACAATACCCCATTTTACGGCACTTGCTTTAACCATACTTCCAACCCCCATAATTGCGGTTGAAATAATATGTGTTGTACTAACAGGTATACCGAAATGTGAAGCGGTAAGAATTATACCGGATGCAGACATTTCAACAGCAAATCCATGCATTGGTTTCATTTTAACAATTTTTGAACTCATTGTTTTAATAATTCTCCAGCCGCCTGTCATTGTACCGCAAGACAGAGCCAATGCACAAACAAGAATTACCCATAACGGAATTGAAAAATCCGTATCACCTTTTAAGAATCCGAAAGTTATAAGAGATAATGTGATAATCCCCATTGTTTTTTGAGCATCATTTGAACCATGACTAAATGCAAGAAATGCGCAAGAAACCAACTGACACTTTCTGAATGTTCTGTTTAAAAGTTCAGGTTTTAATCTACCGAAAATCATCAGCAAAATCCAAATAACAACAAAACCGACGCAGAACCCGAATATAGGTGACGTAATCATTGGAATAATTACCAAATCTAATACGTTATGTTCATTTACAACATCTAATGCCGGATGTTCAAAGTGACAAGCAGGGAATCTTAATATCAAATCATACGGTTTATCCAATAATAAATACGTATGCATGATTGATGCTCCCAGTAAACCGCCAATCAAAGCATGAGAGGAACTTGACGGAATACCAAATCTCCAGGTTATAATCCCCCAGATAATTGCACCGAGTAGTGCACATAAAATTACTAACTGAGTGATTGCGTCATGTGCAACCATACCAACCCCGATTGTCTTCGCAACGTGAGTCCCGCATAATGCACCCGTACAATCAAATATAGCTGCGTATAAAACCGCATATCTAGGGCTTAAAGCTTTTGTTGAAATCGCCATTGAAATGGCATTCGCTGAATCATGGAATCCGTTAATAAATTCAAAAATTAACGCAACTCCAACTAATATAATTAAACATAATATTGTGATTGTCATAACTAACTATTCTTGAGTGCAATGTTCAAAACTTCATCCGCAACTGAATGACATCTGTCCAAAGCATTTTCCAAGTCCTTATAAATATCTCTAAACTTTATAATAGTAACAGGGTCATATTTTCCAGAGAATAACTCACTAGTTGCCCTTAAAAGAATATCGTCACCAATTGTTTCAATCTCTTTCATTGTTGCTCTTGAGTTTGTTATATCTTTGGTTTTATGAAGTTTCTTTAAAAGGCTTACTGTATGTGCCATTTCAGAAGTAGCCTTCATTATAATTTTACCTTGTTGATACATTTCTTCTGTTGGCTTGCTAATTTTATATGCGTAAAAATTAAAGAATGCCTGACAGATTTTTTTGTTAATTTTTCTCAGCATAGATGCAAGAAGCTGAATATCTTCTCTATCTATTGGAGTGATAAAAGTACTATTTAACATTGCAATGCTTTCACGCTCGTAATCACTACCTTTACGCTTTAGTATTTTAACCTGCATTAACATATCTTCATTAATACCGTTCGTTAACGCTTCATTATAAAGTATTGCGCTTTTTTTACAATTCAATGCCGCATCAACAAAAATATCAAAGAAAACCTTGTTATCTGGCGGTAAAATCTTTTCCAAAATTCCTAATTTCATTATTAAAGTTCCCTTTCCTCTTTTATGATAATTCAAATATGCCATGATACAAATTAAAACAATAGGACTGTAACAAAAATTAAAAATCTTTTAAAATTATATTTTGCTGAGGGAATTAATGACTTGAAAAATTAATTGTGTTAATGTTAAAACTTTTATATGGAAGGAGCAATAAACATGGATTCAAAAATAGATGTTATTAAATATCAAACACACGGAACTTGTTCGCAGCTCATTGCAGTTGCAATAAAAGATAATAAAATTGTTGATATCGAATTTGTCGGCGGATGCAACGGAAACCTCAAAGGCATTTCTAAACTTGTTACGGGACTTACAATAGACGAAGTAATAGAAAAACTCCAGGGTATTACATGCGGAGCCAAATCAACAAGCTGTCCGGATCAATTAGCAAAGTGCTTAACAGAATATAAATCCCAAAAACTTGTTAATCTGTAAGTTAAATAATAAAATTATTATTACAACCCTAATAAAAAACCTAACTGTAAACAGTTAGGTTAAAATGTGTGCTTATTATAACAAATGTTTTATTATCTATTATTTATCTTTGATAGCTTTGTTCTAATACCGTTTGCTAAATCAGGACGACCGCTTTTTTCATAAATTTCAGACATTGATTCTAAAAATTTCATACTATCAACTCTTTTTGGCTGAACTTTAGGTTTTGCCATTGTTGTTGTATTTTGTCTTTGAATTCTATTTTGAGAAACAGAACGTCTTTGAGTTTGCGGCGCTACAGAGTCAGCCATTAAATTTCTTTTTGGTAACGATGACATTCTTGCAGCAGTTGTATTATTAACCGGAGAAGAAGGCTGAGTATAATGTTTTAAATATGGTGACTGAGTACTGTTTTGATATGCTTTAAGCCCGTAATTCATCGTTGTGTACGGTTTATTTAATGCATTTTGATATCCAGGAGTCATATTTGGAACTTCTTTTGTATTAAGAATATCTCTGTTATTTCTAAGCCCCTGTGATAAACCAACTGTAATCTCGTTGTCTTTTCCTTTGATTAATTTTGCACCCAATAAGAATAACAAACCAAAGAATCCAAATGTAAATAATGTTCCTGTTGTTTTACCTGAAAATAAACTTTTTGCAAATACTAATAAATTTCCTAAATTAACATTTGAGAACAAAGAAAGTTTTGCTGTTTCTTCTTGTTGTTTATAGATTGGAGAATATGTATTCATTGGTGCATTTAACAATATTTCTTTTTTAGGATTTGCTCTATCTTCCACTTTCACAGAAGATACTAATGAATCAAAAGTAATTTTTGCATCAGCAGCATTTTCAGCTTGGAACATAATATTTAAACCGTCTACACCAAAAGGCTCTACAATAATATTATCTACATTTGACACATTTTTATAAACAGTACTTAATGTTTTAGATGCTCTAATACCTTTTAAACTCAACATAATTCTATTCGGTGCTTGAACCGTTTTCTTTATAGTTACCGGACTATCAGAAACTAAAACAATATTAAATGTATCACCTGACGGTTCTATCTGAACACTTTGTAAAACATTATCAGCGGCTAGTGCTGATAAACCCATAAATAAACTAATAAATAATACTAAAAATACTTTCTTCATCTATTTCTCTCTCTCCCTAATGATAGATTACATGGTTTTCATGCCGGGAACATCAATCCAACGATTGAACTTTCTCTAGACCATATGGTCTATGACAAAATATGAAAATTGCCGGAAAGCATGTAGCGGCATGCTTTTCAGGACTAGAGTTTCAATAAAAAATTACAAATTACAAAATTAGCATACAAATCGGTTAAAACTCACTACTTATAAGGATTTAAGAGATAATAAACAGATTTTTCATCCCTGACCATTAGATTGAATTTTTTGTAACATAACTTAACATATTATTAACTGTAAAAATATTTTATAATATTAGCCTTTAATCACTATTTTCTTTGCTTCATTTATGGGAATAGCAAAACCTATACCTATATTAGAAATATTATCATCCGGATTATAAATTGCCTGATTTATCCCAATCACTTCACCTGCAGAATTTACCAGAGGACCTCCGGAAGAACCCGGATTTATCGCAGCATCGGTTTGAATTTTATTTTTTTTATAGTCTATTCTTGAAACAATACCCTGAGTAAGAGTCCCGCTAAAACCAAACGGGCTTCCGATTGCCAATACTTTTTGTCCAACCTTTACCACTGAGGAATCTCCAAGTTTTACCGTTTTTAGTGGATGTTTTGGACTGATTTTAATAAGAGCCAAATCTTTACTCAATCCTGTTTGTTCTATAATCAATGCACTATATTTTTCACCATTTGCAATAGTTACTTCAATATCATTACTTCTATCAATAACGTGAGAACTTGTAAGAATTGTTCCATTTTTATTTATTATACAACCGGACCCGCTTGAAGTTCCGGCAGGAATTTTAGCATCTATAGACACAATTGCCGGATTAATTTTTTCGTATACATTAATATTACTTATTTCTTCTCTATCAAAACAAAATCCATTAGCTGTAAGTCCTGTTAATATAAAGAATAAACTGATTATTTTTTTCATAAAACCCTCACCTCCGACATATATTAGAAGGAATTATTATATTTCTCTATACATACATCACATATATATTGGACAATATTGTTAATATTATAGTTTTATTTTAATATTGAAAACATGAAAAAGCTTTTATTTGATTTATTAGACTGGATATACAAAAAGAAATGCTATTGTTGCGGCTCATCAAAGGAATCTGTTCCCATCTGTTCTAACTGCTATAATACGCTTGATTTTAACCCCCCGAGAGTTGATAGAATAATATTGAATACGGATATTTATGTTGCAGGTCAATATGATAAAAGTATGCAAAAAATTATCAGAGGTTTAAAGTATCACAATAAAAAAGAACTAGCATATTATCAAGCAAAACTTATGTTTGATTATTTTCAAACGCTTAATATTAATAAAAATTTTCAAGTAGTACCTGTTCCTTTACACAAGTCCCGAGAAAAAAAACGGCACTACAACCATATGGAACTTGTAGCTGATGAATTCTGCAAAATGAGCGGTTTTGTAAAAAATACTGACCTGATAAAACGAATTAAACAAACAAAACCACAATATAAATTATCAAAAATCCAACGTATGGACAACTTAAATGGAGCATTTGAAGTTTATAAAGAAAAAAGCAGACAACTTCCAATTTTATTAATTGATGATATATGCACATCCGGTGCAACGTTTGAATCAATAATAGAAGAGTTCCATAAAAATGAAATAACAGATATTACTTGTTTCGCAACATCTAGTCCTTGCTCATAATCCAAAATGCAAATAAAGCCATCAATAATAATACTCCTGCAGGAATAAGTTCCAGCTTTATAATATCAATTGTTTGATCCTCAACTAAAAGATACAAATCATTTATAAGCATAAAAATTTCTTTTAGAATATAAATGCAAATACAAAAAATTCCGACTTTCATTCCGGAAACAATAATTTCAACAAATGAATACCAGGTTGAATCGCTGTCATCATAAGTTTCTATTTTATTTGGGGTCTTGTTCTTTATATTAGTTGATGCCATTTAAATATCCTTATATATTTATTTTAACATATTTTTTACACTTATACAATTGTATGTAACGTAGTGGAAAGTTTTTTATAAGGCAGGTATAATAGAATTATGAAAAAAGGTGTAGTCAAATTATTAATAGCAGCTATGTTATGTTCAAATTGCGTATGTTTTGCAGAAGGTGACGTTTTTCAAGGTCATGCACAAAAAGATGAGGAACAGCAAGTTCAAGATGAATTATTTACCGGACAAATAGAAACACTTGATAAGCATGATGTTATTAAAATGACTGTATCGCAGGTTATCGATGGCAACTATTCATTAGAAGGCGACGAGTTTTTTGCTAAAGTTACAAGTGATGTTATGGGCGAAAATGGAGTTGTAATACCTAAAGGAACTCTTGCCCACGGTATAATTTCTCAATCATCCGAGGCAAAACGTTTGGGACGTGACGGGTATATATCATTAAAATTTGACTATCTTGTAACACCTGATGGCAGACAAATACCAATAGAAGGCGGCATGTCAACCAAAATGCATCCTGTGAAAGCGGTTGGAAAAATTGTAGCAACAGATATCGGCTATACTGCTGCCGGCGGTGTGATAGGCGGATATACTGCTTTAAATGCTCTAGGGTTGGAAGC
>CALUXV010000005.1 GCA_944324835.1 Candidatus Gastranaerophilales bacterium | reverse complement strand
ATATTGCTGTCACCCTGAACTCGTTTCAGGGTCTAACCGGCGTTGACACTCAATTTCAACGTCTATTCACTCCTCACAAGTCACTATTCACTTATTAAAAGATTACTTCACTTCGTTCGTAATGACGGAAAATCTCTACTCACTTCTCACTAGTCACTGTTCACTTTCTTAATCACTTCAATTTCTTTATAATCTTTCAAATATGGTAAATGTTCTTCGGTTATTAATTCCCCGGGAAGTAATATTGCAATTCCGGGTGGACATTCTGCAACAACTTCTGCAGATATTCTGCCTATTGCATCGTATTTATTGATAAGTTCTTTGGGTGCGAAATAGGCATCTCTTAATCGCATCTTTATTTGAGGGGTTAACATAGGCATATGTTTCTTTTTATCAATAATCGGGTGTTCCGAATAATCTGTTTTATCAATTTCTTTAAGGCAATTAACCAGATATTCAAAATCTGATAAGTCATTTCCGAGATTAGAAAGAATAAGAATCCCAATATCTGAAGCTGATTCAATCTCAATATTATAATCATGTTCCAGTATCATTTCTAAACTTTTACCGGACAATCCGTTTACCCGAATAAATACTTTCGTAGGGTCTGTATCAGTTGAATCAAGATAAAATACATTTTTCATTTTGTCAATCTGAGATTTTAAGTAATTTGCATTCGTAATTGCACGTTCAATCTGTTCTTTTCCTTCTTCGGATTCAAGATGTGCTCTTGCCGCATCTAAACTTGTCAATAGTAACAGAGAAGGACTTGTTGTATGCAGCAATTTTAATGTCCTTTCTAAAACTTCAATATCAACTCTTGAATCTCTTTTGGCAATATGAAGCATTGAAGTTTGACTCATACTGCCGCCTGTTTTATGTAATGAATGTACGACTGCATCTGCTCCTTGCTGTAATGCCGGAGTAGGAAGTTTATCTGAGAAGTTCCACAAACATCCATGTGCTTCATCTACGAATAATGGAACATTATATCGTTTGCATACATCACTGATACCTGCAATATCTGAAACAACACCTTCATAGGTCGGATTTGTAACCCAAACGCAGGATACATCTTCATTTTCTGCAAGGGCTTTTTCTATGGATTGAGGCGAAATTTTCCCCCAGATAGACCAGTTATCAATCTTATCAGGCAATACCCAAACCGGTTCTGCTCCGGACATTATAAGTCCTGTTAGAATTGAGCGGTGGCAGTTTCTGTTTACAACAACTTTTTGCCCGCGTTTTGTTGTTCCCATAGCAAGAGCGAGGTTGCCTATAGTTGACCCGTTCAATAAAAAGAAACTCCGCTGCGCACCAAAAGCTTTTGCTGCTAATAACTCGGCTTCTTTGATAGGGCCTGTCGGAGGGTTTAATGTTCCTAAATTATCAAACTCATCAGTTGTATCAAGTGCTAGAAGTCTTTCACCAACCAAATCTTTAAATGGTTGGTATACTCCTTGCCCTTTTGTATGTCCCGGAATATGGAACTGGTATGTCGGATTTTTTAAGGCTGTTTTCATTGCTTCGACTAGTGGAGCCTTAATATTATACTCTTCAAATTCTTCATTCATAGAGCCATTATAACAAAAAGATATTGATTAATGTAATATAAATTGAGGATGTCAGTATTTCTTAAATAGAATAACATATAATTGTAAAGAGTTTTTAATAACTTAGCAATATTTTTTAGGTTGTGTTGTTATATAGAATGGGAATTTCGTTATGACAAAATTAAAAGAAAAAGTTTCTTCGCCGATAAAACGTGAATTTAAAACTGATATAAACGTGACTACCCCAATTAGTCATAAAAAAGAATATGTATCTGACGAGATTCAAAATTCAATTATGAGAGGTGAGTTATTAAGGCTATCTTTATTTATTGATGCAGTTAAAGATAATTTGCAGGAGTTAAAAAATTCTAATACAAAATATCTTAAACTGTATGTCGATATCATAAAGTTGTCAGTTAAACCGCTGCCGGTACTTGATATTGATTTGCCTCTTAGTATTTTATTGAAACAACTCCCGCAAGCATCTTTTGAAAATCAAGAAGCATTGGATTTTACTCAAGAAGTATTAAATCTTGCGGACCCTCTAACATCAAAATACTATCTGGCACATCTTGCAGGCGGGATTCTTAAAAATTTAAATTTGAAGAAACAATTCAAAGCTTCTATTCCATTTGTTAAATATATTGTAACCAAATCACCTGATAATTATGATTTAGAACGGCAAAAGAGTTTTATGAATGCAGTTAAATATCTTATTAATGAAAAAGCGGATGCTAAGAAAATAGAACTGTTACCAAGAATCAAATATGCCATTGATAACATAACTAAAAAGGATTATGTGATTGATGCAATTAAAATAATATATAGCAAAGCACCTATCAAACGAATAAAACAAAATATTGAATCTCTTACCAAAAAAGATTTGTCTGCAAACTTTGATTATGCAGACTATCTTACGAAAAATTCGTTGTAAGCAAGCGGTTTCCCTAGATTATCAATAGAGAATACCTGCATGACATATCGTCCTTTCTGGTGAATTGTAAAATTATTGTAGTAATAATACATATTTTGTTTCATTACTCTGTAATCATTTGTCCAGTATATTGTATATCCGCCTCTGTTTATTGTATCTCCGGCTTTAAAGACTTGAACTCGTATAAATTCAGAGTTTATCTTCTTTGGGGTAAAAAACAAGTAGTATATTCTCTGCCCTTCTGCAAAAACTTTTTTGGGATACATAATTGTATCCATTGTTATTGGATCTGAATTAAAAATTATGTTCGGTTTGTCTTTTTGTTCGCAGCCTGAACAAAATAACAAAAATATTGAAAATATTAAGAATAATCGTTTCATAATTATTGCATTTGTTGTAATTGCATTATCTTGTTGTTTACTGTATCAATCAATTTTTTATCTTTTTCGTAAGTTGTATATTTTGTATAGTTTTCTATTGCTTTTTCATTATCGTTTTTGTATTCATATGCAAGACCAAGAGCGTAATATGCTAATGCATAATCTTTATCTATAGAAACAACTTTATCGAAGCAGTTAATTGAACTGTTAAAATTCCTTTGGTTGGCATATGTTAAACCCAAATTAAACCAGGCATCTGTGTAGTTGTTATCAATTTTTATTGCTTCATTATAATAATATGTTGCTTTATTTAGATTTTTGTTTAACCGATAAGAATTTCCAAGCTTTAGAAGTGTTTCTTTATCATTTGGGGTGATAACAATTGCTTTTTGATATGCATTTATTGCTTGTTTAAAATCTTTGGTTTTATAAGCGGAATCTCCTTGCTGAATTAATTTCTCTGATTCCGAAATCTCATTTTTAACAGGGGCTGTCTTTGCCTGTTTTTCTATATTCATTTTATAATCATTGTATTCTGTTTTATATTCTGTATTTTCCGGATCTAAAGCAAGTGCACGCTCAAAATAATATGTAGCTTTTTTGTCATTTTTAAGTTTTTCATTTGCTAAGGCCAAACCAAAATAAGCAGGAGCTTGTTTGTCATCCATTGCAAGAACTTCTTCAAATGAAAGACATGCCTGCATATATTGATCTTTATCAAACAAATCATAACCCAGTGCAATAAGTGCAGCTGTAAGGTTTTTTTGTACATCTTCGTTCTCTTTTTCTTCAAGTAATGTTTTATACATTTCAATTGCTGCTATATATGATTTGTCTGCGTGAAGTACCTGAGCTTTATTAAATCTTAAATCATAATCTGTTGGAGATGATTTAAGTGCTAAATCATAAAATTTTAGAGCATTTTTGTAATCTTGTTTTTGATGATAGCAAAAAGCCAATTCTTTTTGTATATCAACATCAGAAGGAGATTTTGAATAAGCTTTTTCATAATTTAAAAGAGCCATGTCAATATTATTTGTCCTTTTATATACAAGGGCAATGTTTTTGTAGGCATTAGCATTATCCGGGTATGCTGCAATATATTTTTTATATTGTGCAATTGCTTCTTCATCTTTGTTTAATGTTGCAAGTAAATTTGCATAGTCAAATCTCAAATCATTCATTTCCGGAGCAAGTTCAAATGTTTTTTCAAATGCTTTTTCTGCTTCAGGATTCTTTTTTAATTCAACATAAGAAAGCGCAAGTTGAGAATATACTTTAATACTGTCCGGGTCGGATTCCAATGCTTTATTTAAAATATTTACGGCATTTTGATAATCTTCTTTTTTAAATAAAGCTGTACCATAGTTAATATAATCTTTAAATGAATTAGGAGATTCTTTATATGCGGTTTCAAATTCTTTTAATGCAGAATCAAGATTCCCGGATTCTAAGTATGTTCTGGCCATACTTTCTCTCGCTTGTTGATTATCTGGATAAGTATCAAGAAATTTTTTATAATTACTTATTGAATCATCGTACTTCTTTTGATAGGATTCAACATTCGCAAGATTAAGAAAATTATACTTATAATCAGGGCATAATTCTGCGGCTTGTTTATAGGCATTATAAGCATTTTCATAATCACCCATAGATTGGAGTATATTCCCGATGCTTACGTATATAAATCCATCGGCCGGATTTAATTGCAAAGCTTTTTTATAGTAAGAAATGGCATTTTGATTATCTCCAAGTGTAGAATACAATCCTGCCGCTTTTGTATACAAAACTGAGTCATCTCCGTTTACGGCAATTGCTTTTTCGATATACTTGATAGCATTATTGTAATCTTGTTTGCTTTCATACATTGTTGATATTTTATACAAATGATGTGCTTCTTTTGTCATTTTGGCCAATGTAACAGGGGTAACAAGTAACATACCTACAATTGTTAGTATTAATTTATGTTTATTATTCATGCTAAACCTCAATATTATTTAAGGACTATACCATTCATTTGGCAGAATGAGTTTAATACTGTATCTGCCCGTTCTACTTCTGATGTTAATGACATTAATTTTAAATCGTCAGAAATTAATGCTGCTTTTTGATTCATTTGTTGTGCAGAAAGTACATAATCAACCTTTTTATCCGTAACTGTCAAAGCATATTCTTGCAGGTACTTTGAGTATAGAATATATAATTCTGCAAGTTGGTATTTTATATTGAAATTTTTTGCAATAAGCAGGGCTTTTTCAATATAAATTTTTGCAGATTCATAATCTTGCAGCGCAAGGTATATCTCTCCAATTAATTTATCAAGTAATAATGAAAAATAATGGTTAGAAATATTCGCACTTTCTGCAATATCAAGTGCTTTGCTTGCGATATCAAGAGCTTCTGCCGGTCCATCAACTACCATTTTAGCTTTTGAGATGAAATACCAGCCTAAAAGTACTCCAATTGCATTTTGTTTATCTGCAAAATATTCTATTTGTTTGGTAAATATATTAGCAGCTTCTTTGACCGATGATCTATCTTGCATTAACCTTCCTAACAAGAGTTTCAAAATATTTTTTGTAAAGTCGTCGCCAATATTATCTGCATACTGTGCTGCTTGGAATAATTCGTCATAACTTAAATCTTCTTTATTCATAAAATATCTGTTAAAAATACTTACAAGATTAATAAATGACATGGAGTACGGTTCAATTTCTTCTTCTTTTGATAAAATATCATCAAGAATTTTAATCGATGTTCTGATATCTCCGGATAAAGTATTGGCAAATGCCAGAGTTGTTTGTATCTTAATTAAGAATTGGTTGCTATTAACTTGATTTGTAGTATACGCATTTAGCAGCATATTTAATACTTTAAATGAGCGTGTGTCTCCTTGAACAACAAGTGCATATGCAAGATTCAAAAGTGTTTTCATCCATGTTTCAAAAATGTCATCTGTTGATATTGTTTTACAAATTATCTTATTATTTAATGCTCCTTCTAGTACCGGTAAGATATCATTATCAATCATATTTACAATTGCGCCTGTATTTCCTAAAAATTCAAGAGCTTTAATTTCTCTTGATTTCATCATTGCAACTTCAACAGGAAAATTGTCCGGAATTAGTGGAATAACGTTATTTACGCATTCGATTACTCCATGATAATTTTTTAGTTTCATAGAACATGAAGCAAGGTATCCTAAAAGTTCAATTTTTTCTACAAAGTCTGCTTCTGAAAGCATAGTTATTGCTTTCGGTAAATATTCCATTGCCAGCTGCGGGTTTTCCGGTTCTAATAATTTCCCTAATTCTGCGTAAATTGTACGCTTGATTAAATCCGCCTGTACCAAATTAATATTATCAATTATACTTAATATTTGTTTTTGTAATATGATGTAAAGCCCAGTGTCTCCAATATATGCTGCAAATTGTGTACATTTTGTCCAAATAGCAAAAGTTTGTTCTTCAAAATTAAGATTTTGAGATATAAAACCTAAAATTGCAGTTGTTGAAAGAGCATATTCTGAAACCAGCGGATATAGTGCTTGGTTAACCGGCAAGAAGGAAACTGTATCAGCTTTGACTAAATCAATCAGGTGATTCCAAATACTTAATGTTTTAAATTCAAATCCGGAATTAACAGCCGGTACAATAAAGTTAAGTTTAACCAGTTTCATGATACATCGTTCAATTTGTTCTAAATTCATATTGAAGATGGTATTTAAAATAACCGGATAAAATTTATATCCAAGAATTGATACAGCGCAAAGTATTAAATATGTTGGATTATCTGTTTCATTTAATAGCTTTAACCGGTATTCAAGAATCTCTTTTAAATCACTGGAAAGTTTAATTTCTTTTCCGGCATGCATTGCATCTGAGGCCATATTTATTAGTTGTTCAACAAGTATAGGATTATCTTGCCCATAATGCATTATTTTAGATTTTAAATCTTCAGACATATTTAAATGTTGATAAGCATTAAATATCGGCTCAATTTGCTCTTTAGTAAATTGCATTATTGTTACATCAACAAAATTGGTATCATTAAGACTTGGCGCCGTTATACAGTTGATACCGGATTGCTCTTTAGGAAATGTCAATAAAAATGTGATTTTTTCTCTTATAAAGTCATTCATCATTAAGATATTTAAAACTTCATAAGAAAAACTATCAATGTACTCAATATTTTCACATACAAGGACTGTATTCATTCTGCCGATTATTGTTTCAAATAATTTTACAATAATACGAATTGAGTTTTGTTTATTATTTTGTATATTTTGGAATTGGTCAATATTCTCCGGATATAAAATATTTAACAAATCATAAATTTCTTTTGTTGAAAGATTATCAAAATCTTGTTTAAAGAATTTTATAGACTCTCTTTTTAATTGTTTTTTATTTGAACAAAAATTTGTAACATTAAAAAGATTAAGTAATACATTTTGTATGAATCCGAGAGGTGTTAGTTGAGTATGTGGAGTACATTTACCCATTAACCATGCGAATCCGGCATTAGCAGTTTCTCTCATTAGATTCTTGAATATAAAATTTTTGCCAAACTCATTATCACCGTTTACAGAAATTACTTTAATATTTTGAGCTTTAATAGAAGCCATGATTGTTTCTTGTGCTGATGCTAATGTATGATAGTTAGCATTATATTCAAGAGGTTCTTGTTGCTGCTTAAATTGTTCTTGTATTTTTTTTGAATCTTCAAGTTCTGCTCCACATTTCCTGCATAATTTTGAGGAAGGAAAGTTTATACTATTGCACTTCGGACATATTTTTAAAAGAACTTCTCCACAAGATGAACATACCTTGCTGGTAATAAGATTATAAGATTTGCAAGCAGGGCAAAGACGCCCGATTCTTGTTCCGCAAGCCGGGCATTTTATAACATTTTCTTCTAATTCTACGTTACACTTTGGACAATTCATACGCTTATAACCTTATTAACATAATCAGACATATAAAACAACATCTCAGATACGGTTTCTTCCGGTATATTCATTAATGAAGATATTTCTTGCAGTGATTTGTGTTCTTTGTACCTCAAATTCATTAATTCAATAAATTTAGTTGAATCATTTTCATCTGAGTGTAAGAGATTTAAATAAATTTGCTTCATATCAGAAATTCGAAAATTCTTTTCAAATTCTTGAATGGGTAAATTAAGAGTTTTATAATTGATTTTTTGTGTTTTACTTATTCGTTTTCCTATAAAACGGTTATTTTCTTTTAAAATATCAACATAAGCTTTTGATATAGTTCTATCTAAAAATTTATTAATAATTTCAGTATCTTTAATGGAGTCTATGACATCAAGAGTTCGTTCTATTACACGATTAACAACAAATTCCAATAAGTCTTCATTGTCTTTATAATGTTTATTTAATTTTACTCTTTCTTGTATTATATCTTTATTCATCTGTATATTGCCGTAATTCATAACAATAATATCATATTTTTCTTATAAAACATAGTTTTTTATATATTTATTTTGTCCAATATTGAGCTGGCTGCAACATAAGCTGTCGACCAGCAATTTTGGAGATTGAATCCTCCGCAGAATCCATCTATATTGAGCACTTCTCCTGCAAAATATAATCCTTTAATTCTTTTTGCTTCTAATGTTTGAGGATTAACTTCATTTAAATCTATACCACCGGCAGTAACAACTTCCCCGTCTTTATTAACCCCCGTTATTGTAATTGTAAAATTATGAATACAATCTAAAATTCTATCTCTTGTATTTCCATTTATCTTATGGCATTTTAACCCTTCATCAACATTAAGTATTTTTAATAAATAATTCACGATTTTTTTAGGTAAAAATTCACACAAAAGGTTATTAATCTGTTTATGAGGATTATTATTTAATAAATTTTGTAAGTCGATTTCCTGATTGTATAAATTTAATGTCAATTTGTAAGGAAAGTTATTGCGAGCTTTGATAGATGATATTTTGTATATTAAAGGGCCGGATACTCCTTTATGGGTAAATAAGACTTCTCCGTTTAAATTATTAAATGAAACATTATTTAAAACAACTCCTGCAAGGGCTTTTAAATTTTCTTGTGTAACTAATCCAACCAGTGACGGACGAGGTGGAATAATTTTTAATCCTAATCTTTCAATCATTCCATAGCCGGAATGACCGCCTATAGTTATAATTAAGTTGTCAAAATAGTATGAATCCATATCGGTTATAACCTTTATTTTGTTGTTTAAAGGTTCAATTCTTAAAGCTTTTTCACGCTTGATTTGAATATGTTTTAGCTGGCGTAAGAATGCATCTTGTACTTCCTTAGAAGAGTTTGAATCCGGAAAGATTCTTAAATCTTGTTGCGTATAAGTAGTTATACCGAGCCTTTCAAAAAGCCAAATTGTATCTGCTGTTGAAAACTTAGAAAATATGGAATACAGAAACTTTTCCCCTCTAGGATAAAAATTTACAAGTTCTCTAAAATCATATTCTGCGTAAGCTAAATTACATCTTCCGCCGCCGGTAGGAAGTATTGTTCTTAACGGCTGTGAAAAATCAATTAATGTAACATTCGTATCATCTTTTAAAAAATATGCAGCACAACATCCTGCAGGACCTGCACCAATAATCCCAATATTTGGTTTATTCAACCCTTGTTCCATATAAATATACCATTTCAGGGTTTTCTAATTCATCATGAAGGGTTGATATTGTTTTTTTATAAACCGGATGTGTAAAATCAGGCGCAAGTTCAAGCATTGGAACAAGTGTAAATGCTCGTTCATGAAAATGCGCGTGGGGAATAATTAACTGTTGTCCATCATATATATCAGAAATAATTTTGTCATCATAGAATAGAATATCGATATCTATATTTCTATCACCATATCGACCCTCTTTATTTCTATCACGTCCAAGCATTGTTTCTATCTTTTGGCATTGTTTTAAAAGTGCTTCAGGAGATAGTGTTGTTTTAGCTTGAACAACAGCATTTACAAACCAATTATCAGATTCAACACCCCAAGGCTCTGTTTCATACAAGGATGATGATTGAATAACATTTACTCCCTCAAATCCGTTTAACAAGCTTGAGGCTTTTTGAATAAAACCGACTCTATCACCTTTATTTGAACCTAAACTTAAATATACTAATGCCATGGGTATATTTTATAACTCTCGTATTCATATTGTCAATACTTAGGCAATTTTTTAGAAGTAAATGTTTTTATAAATATATAGAACAATTGTGAGTGTTTATGGTTAATATTAATCCTTTATTAAGATACGGACAAAATACTTTAACACGCTATAGACAGGCAGAAAATTTAATCAGCCGCTATAGTGATACGATTAATGATGGATTAGGTACAACTAACGATATTGTTTCTAATATTTCAAACGGACGTAATCTGGTTCAATTTATAAAACATCGTACTGAAGTAGCACCAGGATTTGAGACTAATTATCAAAATATGGTTGATACAATATTAAATGAACATCTTGATAAACTTGAATTAACCCAAAATTTAACAGAAGATGAACAAGGAAAGTTTTTAAAAAACATAGACGGAGACAGAAATACGTTCGTCACTTTTGCGCTAGACGGAAAACCAAGTGTTGTTTTATGCGGGCAAAATACTTTCTTAAAACCTACTGACAAATATGATATTGTAAAAAGAGAACTGGAAATTCCCTTAAAATCAAAATCCGTAAAGATTGATAATACTTTTATTCTTAATAAAGAACTGGTTAAACAAACAATTGAAGAAAATAAAGATTTATTCATTATAAGAATGGGCTTAAAACCAGAGTCAGATACCGATAAAATTTATGAAGTATTAATCAGCGATAAAAGTCCTTTAAAAGAAAATAAAGCTCACGATTTAATAGGGATTATTCTTGGTTATTCACCTAAAAATAGTATACTTTTTCAACTTGATAGCAGTATACCTAATAATATCGAAGCAAGAAAAAATCTTAACTGTTATAAAAAAATTATGATGCAGAAATTATACGAAAAAGATTCCCCATATAGTAATTTTGATGACAGTTTTAAAGAAACGATAGCAAAAGATATTATTCGTATAGGAAATGGTGACGAACCTTTCAATACAAATTGGAGCACATATGGTTATACTTGCAGAAATATAGTGAGCGATGAAAATTATGACCAAAAATTAATAAAAAATATTGTAAAATCATATAAACAAGCACAACAGATAATTAATGAATAAAGCAAGTATAAATTATTTAAGCGGTAAATACATTGGTAATGAACAATACCAGTCTCCATGTTTAGGCTTAAGTCCTTTTATGACTCTGTCAACATCTTCTAATCCTTCTTTTTCGGCTGATGAAAATCCGCATTTTCTAAAAAATGGCGAAGATGCTTTCAATATGCTGCCTTCTTGATTATTCATCGCAAAAACTGTAACTCTATTTTGACAACGTTTATTATTTGCAAGGTGTTTGGCAAATTTTATAAACTCACTCCCTACACCTATTCCTTTTACTTTTGCCAAAAGACCGACAATATATAATGATATATAATTTTCTTTCTTTGGATAAAATTCAAAATCTTCATTTTTAATTTTTCCATAAAAACGTTCCCCGGCAATCATACGTCCAAGCAACTTTCCATTTTCTGTTGAAAACATTACATAATTTTCACCATTCTGTAAAATTAAACGTTTGGGTAGCGGTATTGGTTTTATTGGGGGAAACTTTAGCATACTGGTATAAAACGCAAACAATAAAAAAATTGCTAGTTACCGGAATAAAATTTTGTTATTTCATCCAAATAAAGTTCTATAGCTTTATATCCGTTATACAACTCATTTGTTGAAACTCCATACTTATTAGATAAAATAAATTTTAACTCTTTAACACGTGTTCTAAGTAGTTCGTCAGAATCTGTTCTTAACTTGTCATCTACTGATGTTGACCACTGTTTTAATAAAGAAAGTTCAACATTCGCTAAACCAATAGGTGTATTTTCTAATGTATTAAAATGATATTTGTATAAAAGATTTCTTTCTGTATTTGATATTCTAGGCTGTACAACTTGAAATCCGTAAATACGTTTCATAATATTATAATTATCAGCAATACGGCGATGAGAATAAGGTACGGATGATTTGCCCAACATTGCAGATATTGGTAACTCTGATCCACAATCATCTTGTGCAATTGCCACTTTTGCTGCTTCAAGAATTTTTTCCTGTCTTCCCATCTTTCCCTACCTTTTTATTTTACATTTTTTGTGAATATATCAAACAAACTTAATACTAACATTAATACAATCAAAATTACAATATAAATTAAGTAATGTATAATTGTAATTTTACTTACACATAAAGAAGCAATTGCACCTGCAATAATTGCCACAGAAGTCATAATTGCAACCGTACGTTTTTGAGAAAAACCGGCTTTTAAAAGTTTATGGTGGATATGCTCCGCATCAGCAACAAAAGGTGACTTTCCTTTGAATATTCTTCTCAAGCTTGAATATGTTATATCCAAAATCGGAACGGCTAAAATTACAAAAGGAAGTAATATTGCAATTGTAGCTCCCTTCATTACTCCGGTAATGGACAATGATGCAAGAAGAAAACCGGAGAACAAAGCTCCTGAATCCCCCATGAATATTTTTGCAGGATTGAAGTTGAATGTTAGAAATGCCAGCATTGAACCTGCTAATATGAATGCAATC
The DNA here is from genome assembly GCA_944324835.1 of Candidatus Gastranaerophilales bacterium. Lineage (GTDB taxonomy): Bacteria > Cyanobacteriota > Vampirovibrionia > Gastranaerophilales > Gastranaerophilaceae > UMGS1585. The sequence continues at coordinate 55,014 of CALUXV010000005.1, read as the reverse complement.
AATGCACTTATCGAATTTGGCGGGCGCATAGCAAGCGCAACAATCGCAAGCGTGATTGCGTTAACCGTTATTACAGAACCTGCAAGCCCGTCAACACCGTCTATAAAATTAACAGCATTACTTATACCAACAATCCAGAATAATGTTATAGGATATGACAAAAATCCTAAATCAAGCCCCAGCCCTAAATTGGTTGAAACAGATGTCATATCAACTTTGACCCCTAAAAGGTACACAACAGTTGTTATAAGAATCTGTACAATCAATTTAAACTTGGCATCAAGGTTATAAACATCATCGACAAGCCCTAATAAAAATATTAAGGAACTGCCTAACAATATCCCGGAAACCAAACTTCCGTAAGGGTAATAACTGAGGAGTACAAGAAACAAAAATGTTAACATTGTACTTGCCCAGATAGCTACACCGCCTAATCTGGATACCGGAATCTTGTGTATCTTTCTTTCGTTAGGTAAATCAACAAGCCCTTCTTTTTTAGAAAAAGCAATTACAAAAGGAACCAAAAATACTCCTAATATATATGATATTATGGCACCTATAATATTTGATTGTGGCAAAGAATTTATAATAATTGTCCTATCCTCTTTTATTCATACAAAGGGAACTTCTTGCATAATGCAAGAGAACGTTCTCTTAATTCTTTCAATTTTTCTTCGTTATCAGAATTATTAATTGCTTCTGATATTATGTTTGCAACTTCTTTCATTGCATCTTCATCGAACCCTCTGGTTGTAGCAGCTGCACTGCCTAAACGAATACCGCTTGTAACAAACGGACTTTGAGGGTCGTTCGGAACAGTATTTTTATTTGCAGTAATTCCGACAACCTCTAAAACATTGGCCATATCTTTTCCGGTCTTGCCGGTTTTTCTTAAATCTAATGTCATCAAATGGTTCTCGGTCATGCCGCCGACAATATCCATTCCGTTATCAATTAAGCCTTTTGCAAGAGCCTTTGAATTTTTAACAATCTGCTGGGCATACTTTTTAAAATCGTCTGATGCCGCTTCTTTTAGAGCAATTGCTTTACCAGCAATTATGTGTTCCAAAGGACCGCCTTGTGTTCCCGGAAATACTGCCTTATCAATCATGTTGGCATATTCTTCATCACACATAATAATTCCGCCTCTAGGACCTCTTAGTGTCTTGTGGGTAGTCGTAGTAACAAATTGTGCATAGCCTGCCGGAGAAGGATGAACACCAGCTGCAACAAGCCCGGCGATATGCGCAATATCAGCAAGCAAATATGCGCCGACAGAATCCGCAATTTCTCTAAAACGTTTGAAATCAATTATTTTTGAATAGTTGCTTGCTCCGCAAATAATTAGTTTAGGTTTATGTTCCTTAGCTTGCTTTTCGACATCATCATAGTCAATTACACCGTTTTCATCAACGCCGTAACTTTTAACATTAAAATACATACCTGAGAAATTTACAGGGGAACCATGACTTAAATGACCTCCGTTTGATAAATCCATGCCAAGTACTGTATCACCCGGTTTTAACAATGCCAAAAAGACTGCCATATTTGCCTGAGCACCGCTGTGCGGCTGAACATTTGCATGATCCATTTTGAATAATTCGCATGCTCTTTTTTGTGCAAGTTCTTCGATTACATCAATATTGTCGCAGCCGTTATAAAAACGTTTATGCGGTTTCCCTTCTGCATACTTATTGGTCAAAACTGTTCCGCATGCCGCCATAACTGCTTTTGAAGTAAAGTTTTCACTTGCAATAAGTTCAATCGTTGTTTGCTGGCGTTTTAATTCTGCAGCAATCAAATCTGCAACTTCAGCATCAGTTTGTCTGATAATATCTAGTTCCATAAAAATCCCTCTTTAAACATCCCTCTTTAGGTAAAATTATAAGACAAACTATAATTTTAATCAAACATTAATTCATAGGTATAATTAACTTTTGCCCAATACCTATAGCATTAGGATTTGCAAGTTTATTAGCTTCTTCTATTGCTTTAATTTTGCTTTGATCAAACCCGCCATAGAATCTAATTGCTATACTTTCTAAAGAGTCACCGGCTTGAACCGTATATTCTTTAGATTGAGGTAATGCTTGCGGTGCAACAGGTTCTTGCTTGGTATCAGCAGGTATAAATGTGAATTTTGGACTTTCTGCTGTAGTTATTTTAATAGGATTAGAAACATTTAAGTTTAAATCATCCAATGGAGAATAACCTACAACAAGACTAATCAGAATTGCAACAACTAAAGTTGATATAACCCCAACAAACACTCCTGTTGTAAAAAATGCCATTGTAGATTTTTCAGGACGTGATGCAACTTTAAAATTTTGCCAGAGAACATCTAATTCTTCTTGTTTGTCTACAGGAACATTTGTTTTTTGGCCTCTATTGTAGTCATTATTATATTTTGAAAGCGATTCAAGCATCGCAATTTTTTCACGTGTAATATTAGATCTTCTTAAAGTTGAACCCTTCATAATCCTCACCCAGTTCTTATGCTGTTTAAACCAGCAAATATCACTATTATTCTTAAATCATGTTCATATTAACACAAAAAATAAATTCGTGCAAAAAAATCATATATTTATATGAGTTATAACGTTATGTTTATTTTTAACTATTCATCATAAATACACTTTTTGTAATTATTACTTGACAAAATAATAAAAAAGCTTAATATGGTACTATACCCCTGTAGGGTATGGCTCCATTAAGGGTAAAAGTATGACAGATACCAGCAAAGAAAAAAGAACATTGATAGTAATAATTCTGACGCTTATAACAATGGCAGCTGAAATTGTTATCGGGTATATTACGCATTCAATGGCTCTCTTTGCTGACGGCTGGCATATGGGAACACATGCAGTTGCCTTAAGTATCACATTTTTTACTTATATTCTTATTCGAAAACTGCAATTCTCCGATAAATTCACATTTGGTACAGGAAAATTCAATACTCTTGCAGGTTTTACAAGTTCAATACTTCTTGGTATTACAGGGCTTGCAATTATTTTTGAATCAATTGACAGAATTTTTCACCCGTTAAATATTAGTTTTAATGAAGCAATCATTGTTGCGATAATCGGTTTAGTAATAAATTCTCTTTGTGCATTTATTATGGGCGGTCATCACCACCACAAACACCATTATCATGAGCATGAAGATTACAACTTTAAATCTGCGTATATGCATATCTTAGCTGATGCTATGACATCCGTTTTTGCAATAATTGCACTGTTTGCCGGAAAATACTTTGGTTTAAACGTTCTTGACCCTATTGTCGGATTGATTGGCGGTACTGTTATTTGTATATGGGCTTACAATCTGATTAAAGGTTGCGGCAGTATTCTTCTTGATATGGAAAACAAAAAAGTTAAAGAGAAAATTGTTAATACTTTACAAAACAAAGTTGAATTTCTTGAACTCCGAGTTTGGAATACATCAGAAGAAAAAGTTTCTGTTGCAGGCAAATACGAATTAATAGATAAATCTTGTGATGTGAAAGCGGAAATAAATAAAATTGCGGAATGTGAATCTATTACACTGGAAAAAGAATAATTCTTGAAACGTTATCCCTTCATTATTTTACTTAATAATGTTACAAATTCATCAATTTTGGCTTGTTTATCCTGTTCGTTGCCATGTTCAAAAGATTCTTTTATGCAGTGAGATAAATGTGATGACAGTATTTCAATATTAACCTTTTTTAAAATAGATTGTGATGCGGAAATTTGCGAACTTATGTCGATACAATCTCTGTTTTCTTCTATCATTTTAATAATTCCATCAATCTGTCCACGTGCTGTTTTTAATAATCTGGAAAGATTTTTGGTATTATGATGCATTTAAACTCCCTCATATTGGCTAAAAAAAACAGGTAGGATAACCTTCCTGTTAAGATTTTACACTAGCCGAAATATAAATAGCATGTTTATTATAGTAATTTTTTTGAGAAATTACAATAGTTTTACATCATTTAAATTAGAATAAAAACAAAAATAGAAATACACTTAAAAATATAGCAGGCGAAAGTGGCTCTATTAAAGAGATTTCAGATTTCTTAATTCTAGAAAATAAATATTTACAAATAAGAAACATTGATACAATTATATTAAGAAATATGAAGATTTTCCCCAATATCGTGATATTTATTACATAAATTCGTGCTAAAAAGAACAAAATATAAGATATAATAAACCATGCCGAATAATAAAATATTTTATACTCTTTTGTTTCAAGTATATTTTTAACAAATGCAGGCATGCAAAATATAAATTGACATAACAAAGTTATTAGAAGAGCCATTAATAAATGAGAAATACCGGTAAACGCACCCAAAGCAGATATTAAATAAATATCACCATCTCCAAAAAACTCCTTATTAAAAAAGTTTATTGAAAGTTTTTTTAGTAAATAAAAAATCGTAAACCCGATAATTGCACCTAAAGCAGAATCGGTCAGGTTATTGTAATTAAATAAAACAGCAGCGATAAGAGCTAATATTGTATATTTTACTGATATCTTATTTGATTGGATATCCATGCCGGCAAGGATTAAAAAAGTTGAAATCACAACTATTGAGAAGAAAAATTTCAATGAAAATCCGAATTTGATAAAATCAAAAACAAAGAGCATGCCGGATAATAGTTCGACTGCCGGATACATTATATCTATATCTTTTTTGCAAAAATAACATTTGCCTTTCAAATATAAATATGAAATAACCGGAATTTTCTGCCACCATAAAAGCGGCGTTTCGCATGCCGGACATTTTGACGGGGGATTTATTATACTTTCGCCGGATAGAGTTCGGAATATAACGACATTATAAAAACTACCCATTATAAGTCCCAAAATAAAGATACAAATAATTTGATATAAAAAACAGTCCGTTAACATATTATTCCATTGAATCTTTTATATAGTTATACATCAGAGAATACGCTTTTTTCAGTTTTCTTGATACCATCATTTCGTTCATATTCATTTTCTCTGCAATAATTTTTTGTTTCATATCTTCGTAATAAAAGAGCTTTATTATTTGCTTTAAATCATCCGGCAGTCGTTCAATAACGTCGTCCAGTTCAATTTTCATATCGTAGCGTTCAACAAATTCGTTGTAATCACATGCTGGAGTCAAATCTCCGATTGAAGCATTGTTTTCGGAATCGTTAACTACTTCATCCAATGATACAATTTTTTTACGTCTGTCTACATCGATTGCTGTTTTAATCTTTTGCACCGGAACATCAAGTGCTTGCGCAACTTTTTCATCCGTTAACTTTTCAAGTTCTTTTTCTGATAGAGTTTTAGAGAAATTTTTAATACGTAATGCAAGCTCCAGAACTTCTCTCGGAACCTTTATCATAGAAACTTTATCACGCATATAGTGCTGCATTTCACCTACAATCAAGTAACCTGCATATATTCTAAATTGTTTGTTCTTATCAGGGTTGTATTTTTCAATAGCTTTTACAAGCCCGATAGAACCTGCCTGAATTAAATCTTCAACAGGGTCTTCTGCACGTCGTGCGATTGAATGCGCAATTTTTTTTATGATAGGCATCATTGCAACAACTATCAGATTTTCTAATCTTTTTTTTTGAACTCTTTTTGTTGTTGTTCTATATGCATCAAGCCATTCTTGTATTTTTTGATAAATAGATTCTTCTGTTTGGGTATTCATACCTTTATCATATCACATAATTTATGATAATATAGAGGTATGAATTTTGAAGAGAAAACATTAACATCCGAATACGTATACAACGGCAAAGTTATTGATGTAAGGCGTGATGATATAGAAGTTTCAAACGGTCACAAATCCGTTAGAGAAGTGGTAGAACACTCTGGCGGCGTAACTATTCTTGCAGTAAAAGATAACGGGAACTTTTTATTTGTACGCCAGTATAGATATCCGATAAAATCGGTTTCGCTTGAACTTCCGGCAGGCAAATTAGAAAAAGGAGAAGATCCGGATTTTGCAGCAAAAAGAGAATTGGAAGAAGAAACAGGCTATATAGCAGAAAAATGGACAAAACTCGGACATATTTATACCTCAGTAGGATTTTGTGATGAAAAACTTTACTTGTATCTCGCTCAAGGTTTAAATTACAAACAAGTAAATCCAGACGAAGATGAGATTATAGAGTGTGAAGAATATACTCAAGCCAAAGTCTTTGACATGATTGACAATAACGAAATAACTGATGCCAAAACACTGTGTGCAATATTGAGAGCAAGAAAGTATCTTAATTATGATTAAACTTGTAGCAACAGATATCGATGGGACTATACTCGGAGACTCCGGAGAATTTACTTCTGGTGTTAAAAACTGTATTCAAACAATGCAAGAAAAAGGTATCAAAGTTGTAATTGTAACAGGCAGGATGTTTGCTGCCGCAAAACAGATTGCAAAAAGATTGAATCTTACAACTCCGGTTGTTGCATATCAGGGCGGAATGATAAAAAAAAGTGCGGATTCGGATGAAATTCTATATGATGCATGTATTCCTGTTGATGATGTAAAACAAATTATCCGATGGGCAAGAGAGAATAATATACATCTTAATTTGTACGCAAATGATATTCTATATGTTGAAAAAGATAATTCTACAATAAAACAATACGCTTCAAGACAAAATCTTGATTATAAAGTAGAATCTTTTGATAATATTGAACTGAGTCATGTCAACAAACTACTGGCAATAGATTATACTGATGCAGAAAAAGTTACCGGCTGGATAAACGAATGCAGAAAATCAATGCCGCATTTGTATATAGTAAAATCAACACCGTATTTTTGTGAATTTTCAACAACAGATGCCACAAAGGCATGTGCGATAAGAGTTTTAAAAGAATACTGGAATCTTAAAGATGACGAAGTACTTACAATTGGCGATCAAGATAATGATATTGAACTTTTAAAAGCCGGCGGAATAAGTGTTGCAATGGGTAATGCAACAGAAGAATTAAAAAAATACGCAGATTATATAACAGATACCGTTGATAACGATGGTTTTGTAAAAGCTATGGAGAAATTTGTATTATGTTCAAAATAGGACTCGGATACGATATACATAAACTGACTGAAGGCCGCGATTTAATAATCGGCGGGGTAAAAATTACTCACGAAAAAGGATTACTCGGACATTCTGATGCGGATGTACTGGTACACGCTATTATTGATGCTCTTTTGGGAGCTGCAGGTTTAGCTGATATTGGAACTTTGTTTCCAGATACTGATCCTAAATACAAAGATGCAGATAGTATTATTTTGTTGAAAAAAGTTTATGAACTTATAAAAAATAAAGGGTATAAGATAAATAATATAGATAGCAATATTATTGCCCAGGCACCGAAAATGATGCCTTATATTCCAAAAATGAAAGAAATTATTGCAAAAACGCTTGAATTGGAGATTGAAAATATATCTATCAAAGCAAAAACCAAAGAAAAACTTGATGCTGTTGGTGAAAAACTTGCAATAGAATCAAATGCAGCAGTATTACTTGAAAAGGAGAATAAATAATGAAATTTTTACATACAATGATAAGAGTAAAAGATATCGATGCATCTTTAAAATTTTATACAGAAGTTTTGAATATGAAACTCGATAAAAAGAAAAGACTTGAAGATTGCGAATTGTATTTTCTGACTGATGAAGAAAATACAGCACAAATAGAACTTACATATAACGATGAAACCCCTGAAAACGGCTACGAAAACGGAACTTGTTTCGGACATTTTGCTTTTTCTGTTAAATCACTTGATGAATTTACCGAAAAAATAAATAAACTCGGATACAAATATCTTTATGAGCCGTTTGACTTAAACGGCAAAGGTACTAAAATCGCATTCATACAGGATCCTGACGGCAACGAAATTGAAATGATAGAAAAAGTAATCTGGTAGAATACAGGAAATTTTTTCTATGTAAAACATTATGAGAAATTAGCATTTATTTATTAATTTATAATATAAAAAAACTAACCGGTTGATTTTTTTACCGGTTAGTTTTTTATAAACAAATTAAGTTTTGTTATTCTATTCTTTTCCAGCCATCGCAACTTTGAGTCTTGCTTTTGCTCTTGCAAGAGCAGCTTCTGCACGTTTGACATCAATATCTGCAGCTTTTTCTGCAAGGCGAGCTTCTGCACGTTCTTTTGCTTCTTTGGCTCTTGTAATATCAATATCAGAACCGCATTCTGCTGTATCAGTCAAGATGGTTGCTTCTTCGTTTTTGAATTGGAATACACCGCCCATTGTAGTGAAAAATTTACATTCATCATCTGTAACAACTTTGGTAACTCCGATATCAAGTGCTGAGATTATTGGAATATGACCTTTCAATACTCCAAATGAACCATCTACACCTTTGGTATAGATTTCCTTGACATCTTCATCAAAAACGATTTTATCGTGTGTAATAATTTTTAAATGCATAATTTACACCTTTACTAAGCTAATGTTTTTGCTTTTTCAACAGCTTCTTCGATTGTGCCAACCATATAGAAAGCTTGTTCAGGAAGGTCATCGTGTTTGCCGTCGATAATTTCTTGGAATCCTTTGATAGTATCTTCCAATTTTACATACTTACCAGGGATACCTGAGAATTGTTCAGCAACAAAGAACGGTTGAGATAAGAATCTTTGAATTTTTCTTGCTCTGTTAACTGTTTCTTTGTCCTCTTCTGACAATTCATCCATACCAAGAATTGCAATAATATCTTGAAGTTCTTTGTATTTTTGAAGAATTTCAAGAACTCGTCTTGTTGTATTATAGTGTTCTGCACCTATGATATTAGGATCTAGTACTCTTGAGTTTGATGCCAAAGGATCAACTGCCGGATAAATACCTAATGATGCAATTTGTCTAGATAATACGGTTGATGCATCAAGGTGAGAGAATGTTGTCGCCGGAGCAGGGTCAGTCAAGTCATCGGCTGGAACGTAAATCGCTTGAACCGATGTAATAGAACCATCTTTAGTAGATGTAATTCTTTCTTGTAATTCACCCATTTCTGTTGCCAATGTCGGTTGATAACCAACGGCTGACGGCATACGTCCTAATAGAGCTGATACTTCAGAACCAGCTTGAGTAAATCTGAAGATGTTATCAATAAATAACAATACGTCTTGTTTTGAATAATCTCTAAAATATTCTGCAGCAGTAAGAGCAGAAAGCCCAACTCTCATTCTTGCTCCAGGCGGTTCATTCATCTGACCGTAAATAAGACCTACTTTGTCAAGAACACCGCTTTCTTTAAATTCATTCCAAAGGTCATTACCTTCTCTTGTTCTTTCTCCAACACCGCCAAATACTGATACACCGTTATGTGCCATTGCAATGTTGTGAATTAATTCTTGAATCAATACTGTTTTACCTACACCGGCACCGCCGAATAGACCAACTTTACCACCTTTTTGATATGGTTGAAGCAGGTCAATTGCCTTAATCCCTGTTTCAAGAATTTCAATTTCTGTATTTTGTTCTGTTAATGAAGGGGATTCTCTGTGGATTGGTAAATAATCTTGTGTTTCAATAGGACCTGCATTATCAACAGGTTCACCTATTACATTTAAAATTCTACCTAAAATTGGTTTGCCAACAGGAATTTTAATTGGTTCACCGGTATTGATAACTTTCATACCTCTTTTTAAACCATCAGTTGTTGACATTGCAACCGTTCTAACTTTATTAGCACCTAACATTTGTTGAACTTCAACTACAAGTGCTGTTCCGTCATCATAATAAATTTTTAAAGCGTTGTAAATCTCTGGAAGGTTTCCATGTGGGAATTCAACGTCGACAACAGGCCCGATAATCTGGGTTATCAAACCTTCATTCAAAGCTAAATCTTGTTCTAATGTAGCCATTATATTACCTCTCATCTTAATAACATAACTATTGTATGATTAAAATGCTTTTTTAGCAATATCATGATTTAAATTCGTATAATTAAATGAACTCTAAATCGAAATAGCTGATACTAACATTACTATCCAAATTATGCTGAGAATAACAAAACTGGCGATTGCTAAAACTATCTCCTTATTTCGTTCTCTATTATTTGTAGAATAAATTTTTCTTAGTATTTTTTTTGAGTAATCTTGTTCAGGCTGTGTTTTATTAAAAGATTCTTTTAAAAGCGTTTGTAAGGCATTAATTTTTTCTATTTTATTTCTGATATCCGGTTTACTTATTATCATTTTTTTTATTTTTATATTCTCATTAATATCTAGTTCATTATCAATATATGCTGATATCGCACTATTAAGAGATTCTTCTTTGGGAGTATGATGTATTGTTTTTGACTGTATATGTTTTATTTCCTTATATGATTCTCTTAAGTCTGTTATTATGTTTTTAAATGTATTGTATTTCTCCCTGCAAGATTTGCATTCTAAAATGTGTCTTTCAAAAGCTAATTTTATATTTGTACTTAACTCGTTGTTCAAATAAAAATGCATCAATGATTCAAATTGTTCACAAGTTATATTTATCAAAACAATATCCCCTATAAATAATTTGCAAGTTCTGTTTGTAACTTTTCTCTTGCTCTTGATATTCTAGACTTAACTGTTCCTAAATTTGTATTGGTTAACTTTGCTATTTCTTCGTATGATAACCCTTCTAATTCTCGTAAAATTATTGCCAGCCTTGCATTAATCGGAAGATTAATAATGCAAGCTTTAATTTTACACTCCAATTCTCTTGATTGACATGTTTCAATCGGCATACTTTTTGTATCCTCAATAAAATTCAGTTCACTATCATCTTGCTCTAAAATTTGACTATTTTTTTTATGCTTTCTTAATGCATCATAAAAAACATTAATAGCAATTTTATTTGCCCAGTTTTTAAAATATTTAACATTTTGAAGCTTATTAATATTTCTGACAATTTTTATTAATGTTTCTTGAGTTAAATCTGCAACCATATCATTAGGCGGACATAAATGACAGAAAAAAGTAAAAACCTCTTTTTGTATACGTCTTATTAATTCAGCAGTTGCCTTCATATCTGAATTCTTTGTATACAAAATTAAATCTTTTATTGGAAGTTTTTTATAGTTTATTCTTGCCATTTCACACCTAATGACAGAATAAGTATTTTTACTTATATTTAAAATGTACTTTGTAATATAATCAGTGGAGTATAATTTAAGTAGTAAAAATTGGATTTTAATAATGAATAATTTATTAAAAACAAAATACCGCCAAATAAAAATAAACAACAGATGCCTATACTTGATTGTTTGTATTGATAAATATAAGTCGGACAATATACTTTTAGACAAAATTGCATCTGCAATATCCGGAGGAGTGGATATTATAGAAATCTCTTCCGAAAATAACCCCAAACGTCTTTTCAATATAGGACAAAAAATCAAACTCTTATGTGAAGAATTTGATACAACATTGATTATAAAGGACAGACTTGATGTTGCGTATTTAATAGAAGCAGATGGTGTTAGTTTAGGTTTGAATAGTTTAGATACTCATTCTGCTAGACAAATTCTGGGTGATAATATTCTTATTGGTTCTTACGATATTGTTAATAATGATTGTGATTTTTTGATTCTAAATCAGTCTGAAACCTGTACAAATATTCCTGTTTTTATTTATAGCAATGAAGCTAATTTTAAGAAAATAGCAGTTTCCGATACTGTTATGGATTCAGAATCCCCGCAAGATACAGCAGATATTCTTAAGAATTCTACCTTAAATCTGTAATCCCTTAATTTCCTACACATAAAATGATTAAACTAACACTATCTGAATAGATTATCTCGTGTATGTTATAACAATAGAGCTATTGCTCTATTGTTTTCGCACTAAGTGTACTAAACAAGTCCTAAGACTTTTTTGTACCATGAGAATGATTCTAGTTCTGAACCATTAAATGTTGTTTTAATACATTGTTTTTTTAAGTAGTTTTCAAATTCATCATTAAAGCCACTTTTAGTTTTTTTTATTTCTGCTGTTGCTGTAGCCATATCCATCTCCTTTAATATTTGAAGAGTAACACATATAGATATTAAATAAATTTAATTAGCACACCTTAGTTTTGATTAAAATGAATTCTATTTTTTCTTTCTAATTCTATTCTTCCATGTTAAATGTTGACTTGTCTTTTGTCAATCCTTTGTTGAGGTATGTGACGGATTATTGCAATATTGTTACATTTTTATTAAGTGATTAGGTGACTAAGTGACTAAGTGATTAAGATGAGTTTGATAATGCATTCCTTACATTCCTTCAGGGGCAGTCGGTTGGGCATACTTCTCCAACAAGATAACATAAGATTACTTCACTTCGTTCGTAATGACGTATTAAAAAACAACTCACTATTCACTCGCTCAATCACCTAATCACTTAGTCACTTTTCAAAAAAACTTCACAATTAATTATGTTTTTGTTAGTATTTTAGAGCAGTAAAATACATAAATAGGGAGATGGAATTTTGAAAACAGTATTAAAATCACATAATTGCGGAGAATTAACCGCTAAAAACATAGGTGAAGAAGTTACATTATCAGGCTGGGTTGCATGTGTAAGAGATTTAGGCGGAATTATATTTTTGGAATTGAGAGATCGTTCAGGTTTTTTCCAACTGGTTGCGGATCCTCAAATTAATCCTGATATTCATGCTGTATTTTCGAAATTAAAAACAGAATCGGTTATTACTGTTAAAGGTAAAATTACTAAAAGACCTGATGAAACATATAACCCTAAACTTGCAACAGGTGAAGTCGAAGTATATCCAACATTTGCGCAAGTTTTATCAGAAGCAGAAACATTACCATTCGTTTTAGATGATGAAAATGTTTCAGAAGATGTTCGTTTGAAATATCGTTATTTAGACTTACGTCGTGAATTTATGCTTCACAATTTGACTTTGCGTCACAAAGTAGTTACAGCAATGAGAGAATATTTAAACGGACAAGATTTCTTGGAAGTAGAAACTCCTATTTTGAATAAAACAACACCGGAAGGGGCAAGAGATTATTTAGTTCCATCACGTGTTCAAGAAGGTAAATTCTATGCACTTCCTCAATCTCCGCAAATCTTTAAACAATTATTAATGGTTGGCGGTATTGAAAGATATTATCAAATTGCAAAATGTTTTAGAGATGAAGATTTGAGAGCAGACAGACAGCCTGAATTTACTCAAGTTGACCTTGAAATGTCATTTGTTAATCAAGATGATGTAATTGCTATGGTTGAAGGTCTTGTTCAATCTGCATTTAAAGCTGCAGGGGTTGATGTACAGCTTCCGTTAAAGAGAATAACCTGGCAGGAAGCAATGGACAGATTTGGTTCTGATAAACCTGATACTCGTTTCGGCTTAGAATTATTTAATGTAACAGATATTATGGAAGCATCTACATTCCAGGCTTTTAAAGACGTAATTGCAGCAGGCGGAACTGTTAGAGCAATTAAAATACCAGGTATTGCAGGTTATTCAAGAAAAGATATGGACGATGTAAGAAACCTTGCAATTTCATTCGGTGCGAAAGGACTTGCATGGATTACTTATATGGAAACAGGAGAAGTAAAATCTCCGGTATTGAAATTCTTAAATGAAGATCAAATCAAAGAAATTCAAACAAGAGCAGGTGCTCAAAACGGCGATATCGTATTCTTTGTTGCTGACAAACCGAAAGTTGTATTTGACGTATTAGGCAGATTTAGACTTTATTTCGGTAAAAAATTGAATATGATTAATCCTGATGACCATGCTTTGTTATGGGTTGTTGATTTCCCTATGTTTGAATGGTCTGATGAAGAAGGTAGATATATGGCAATGCACCACCCGTTCACATCTCCTAATTTGGAGGATATGGACAAATTAAAGAGCGGTGATTTAGGAAATGTTAAGTCAATTGCTTACGATATTGTTTACAATGGAACAGAATTAGGCGGCGGTAGTGTTAGAATCCACTCACCTGAGGTTCAAAAAGAAGTATTCAAGGCATTAGGGCTTGATGATGCAACTGTTCAAGAAAAATTCGGATTCTTAGTAAATGCATTCCGCTACGGTACACCGCCTCATGCCGGTCTTGCAATCGGTTTGGATAGATTGATTGCTCTATTATGCAGAACAGATTCAATTCGTGATGTTATTGCTTTCCCTAAAAACTCCGGTGCTAAATGTTTAATGAGTGATGCTCCGGGCGAAGCTACATTACAGCAATTGAGAGAACTTCATCTAAAAAGTACGGTAAAAAAATAAATATAAATGCGGCGGCTTCTAAAGCCGCCCATTTTTTGATATAAAAAAGATTAGTGGTTTGTCTATATTTAATTATTTTTGTTAGTGTTAAAATAATACTAGAAGTCGAGGTATAAGATATGTGGGATTATTCAGAAAAAGTTATGGATCACTACCGTAACCCGAGAAATGTCGGCAAAATAGATGATGCTGATTTAATAGGAGAAGCCGGTTCTTTAACCTGCGGTGATTCATTAAAATTATATATAAAACTCAAAGACGGAATTATAGAAGATGCTAAGTTCCAAACTTTTGGCTGCGGTTCTGCAGTTGCAAGTTCAAGCATTTTGACTGAAATGATTATCGGAAAATCTCTTGATGAAGTAAAAAATATTACAAATAAAGATATTGCAGACGAACTTGGCGGTCTGCCGCCTGAAAAGATGCACTGTTCTGTAATGGGGCATGAAGCCTTAGAAGATGCTCTCAAAAAATACTACGGCGACGATTATGTTTCTCCGGGGGGAGCGGACGTTTCTGATACAGTTATTTGTACCTGTTTTAACGTAACAGAACATCAAATAATAGAAGCTATTGAGGTTAACGGTTTAACAACAGTTGACGAAATTACAAATTACACAAAAGCCGGCGGAGCCTGCGGGCGTTGTAAAGGGGCTATTAAAAAAATATTAGAAAAACACGCACCTAAAAAAGAGGTTAAACTTTCTGCCGCACAAATGGTTCTTAAAATTAACAAAGTAATAGAATCCGTAATTGCTCCCGAACTTCAAAAAGACGGCGGAGATATTGAACTTATAGATATTGAAGATAATAAAGTATATGTAAAATTGCAAGGCAGATGTTCAGCTTGTAAAAATTCAATTTTAACGCTTAAATCATTTGTTGAAACAACGCTTCAAGATAAAGTCAGTCCGGAAATAGAGGTAGTACAAGTATAATATGGTTATATATTTAGACAATAATGCAACAACAAAAGTTGATAAACGAGTATTAGATGCGATGCTCCCTTATTTGGAAGAAGAATACGCAAACCCTTCTTCTATGTATCAGTTCAGTGTAAAATCTTCCAAAGCAATTGCGCAGGCAAGAGCGCAGCTGCGAGATTTCTTCGGTGCAAAATCTGAACGTGAGGTGATTTTTACTTCTTGCGGTTCTGAAAGTGCCAACACTGCTATCAAAGGAGTACTTGCAGCAAATAAAAATAAAAAACATATTATAACAACAAAAGTTGAACACCCTTGTGTATTAAACCTTTATCAAACACTTGAAAAGCAAGGTTACAGGGTTGATTATATCGGAGTTCATGCAGATGGCTCACTGGATATAGAAGAACTAAAAGAAAAAATCGATGATGAAACCGCTCTTGTTTCTGTAATGTGGGCAAATAATGAAACAGGGGTATTATTTCCTGTTGAAGAAATTGGTGAGATTATAAAATCTAAAAATCCTGAAACAAAATTCTTTGTTGATGCAGTTCAAGCATCAGGGAAAATCGGGTTTAATTTAAAAGATACAAACATTGATTTATTAGGTGTTTCAGGACATAAATTCCATGCTCCAAAAGGTATTGGCGCATTATATGTTAAATCAAATGTTATTATACCTCCTTTGATTGTCGGCGGTCACCAGGAAAGAGGAATGAGAGCCGGAACAGAAAATGTACCGTATATTGTAGGCTTAGGTGTAGCAGCGGAACTGGCGAAAGATGCTCTGAATTATGAAACAACGGAAATAAAACGTTTGAGAAATAAACTTGAAACAGGTATTTTAAAAAGAGTATTTAATTCACGTTTAAATTCTTCAATCAGTAATCGTGTTCCAAATACTTCTAATATCGGATTTGAATATATTGAAGGAGAATTAATTCTGCTTCATTTAAGTGATTTAGGTATTTGTGCAAGTTCAGGCAGTGCTTGTACGTCAGGCTCTTTAGAGCCCAGCCATGTTCTGCGTGCGATGGGGGTTCCGTTTACATCCCTTCATGGCAGCATAAGATTTTCTTTAAGCCGCTTTACGACTGAGGAAGAAATTGATTATACACTTGAAAAACTTCCGCAAGTGATTGAAAAAATAGTTAAGTTATCACCATATCAGGATGAACTTGAACACTTACGCAAAAGCAAAGTTTAAACCTGATAATTTTGTAATCATAACTGGTTCAATTTGTTATATTAGTTGTAAAACAATTATTTTTTTTCTATAATTTTTGTATGGTTATTGAATTAAACAATTTTTTTATCGGGGATAACAAAAAACTAACTATTTTGGCAGGTCCTTGTGCTATTGAGTCACAAGAAATTCTTGATGAAACAGCAAGGACTTTAAAAGAAATCTGCCAAAAACTTGATATAAATTATGTATTCAAGTCCTCTTTTGATAAGGCTAATCGTTCTTCTATAAACTCTTATAGAGGTCCTGGAATGGAAAAAGGACTTGAAATGCTGCAAGCTGTAAAAGAAAAATTTAATGTTCCGATTGTAACAGATATCCATACACCTGAACAGGCAGAGCCGGTGTCCAAAGTTGCGGATATTTTACAAATTCCGGCATTTTTATGCCGGCAAACAGATTTACTTGTTGCAGCAGCTAAAACCAATAAAATTGTTAATATTAAAAAAGGACAGTTTTTGGCTCCGGAACAGATGAAATCAATTGCTCAAAAAGTAGTGGATTCCGGAAATCGTAAGATAATGTTAACTGATAGAGGAACAACATTCGGATATAACAATCTGGTTTCTGATTTTCGCTCTATTATGATAATGAAACAGTTCGGTTTTCCTGTAGTATTTGATGCAACACATAGTGTACAAATGCCAGGTTCAAACGGTGATAGTACTGGCGGTGATAGAAGGTTCGTTCCGCTTCTTGCAAATTGTGCAATGGCTGCAGGGGCAGATGTATTATTTTTTGAGGTTCATCCGAATCCGGATTGTGCACTATGTGACGGTGCTAACATGCTTTCACTGGATAATGCGGAAAAAGTATTTTCTAAATGCAAAGAAATTTTTGAGGTTATAAGAAAATGATAGTCAAACAGTTTGTAGAGGGTTTTATTGCAAATAATAATTATCTTTTGATTGATGAAGAATCAAAAGAAGCAGCTCTTATTGACTGTACTGACTATATAAGTGAATTAGGTGCGGTATTAAAAGAATATGATGCAAAATTAAAATATATTCTTTTAACACACGGGCACTTCGACCATATAATAGGGGTTCCGAAAGTAAAAAGAGAATTCGGGCCAAAAGTTTACATGCATAAAGATGATAAAGATTTAGTTGATGAGTCTGATGCATTTATGATTTCTGTCGGAATGCAGCCTTTTGAACACCCTGAAATCGATAAATATATTGAAGAAGGTGAAGAAATTTACCTTGGAAAAACAAAGATAGATGTTATTCATCTTCCGGGACATACGCAAGGCGGAGTCGGATATCTTGTAGACGGCATGATGTTTTCCGGAGATACCGTATTTTTAGAGAGTATCGGGCGTACTGATTTGCCGGGTGGAAATTATGAACAATTGGTTCAGACGATAAAGGACAAAATATTTACTCTTGATGGTGATACAATATTGTATGTCGGTCATGGCACAAATACGACAGTTGAACATGAGAGAAAATATAACGAATTTGTATAAATATAAATAGAGGAAGTTATGAAGGATAAATTAAATACAATATACGAATTGGCAAGTAAAGATATCGAAAACGCACAATCAAGTGCAGATTTGGAAGAAGTTAAACTTAAATATTTAAGCCGCAAAGGAGAGTTTAACGCAATAAAAAAAGGTCTTAAGGATTTGTCTGTAGAAGATAAGAAAATTGTCGGAGCTTTAGCTAATGAAATTACCGAGAAATTGGAAACAGCTCTTAAGGAAAAATCTGAAATCTTTTACAGAAAAGAACTTGATGAAAAATTAAAACAGGAAAAAATAGATATCACTTTACCAAGTAAATATATTGCTCGTGGTAAAGTACATCCAATAACTTCTACTACAAATGAGATTGTATCTATATTCCAATCATTAGGTTTTTCTCTTGTTCCAACAGAGTATGCACCGGAAGTTGAAACAGAATATTATAACTTTGATATGTTAAATGTTCCTAAGGACCATCCTGCACGTGACGTACAGGATACATTCTTTACCAAACTGGCTCCAAATACGGTATTGAGAAGCCAAACTTCTAATGCGCAAATTCGTACAATGGAAAATATGACTCCGCCGATTAAAGTTATTGCACCGGGCAGAGTATACAGAAACGAAACTGTTAATGCTCGTAAGAATAATTTCTTCCATCAAATCGAAGGTCTATACGTTGATAAAGGTATAACTTTCGGCGATTTGAAGGGTGTATTAAATGAATTTATCAGAATTTATTTTGGCGCTGCACGTCCGACAAGATTCAGAAGCAGTTTCTTCCCATTTACCGAACCGTCTGCAGAAGTTGATGTTCAGTGTATAATGTGTCAGGGCAAAGGCTGCAGAACTTGCAGCGGAACCGGCTGGCTTGAAGTTTTAGGCTGCGGTATGGTTGATGTCAACGTTCTTAAAGGTGTCGGAATTGACCCTGAAGTTTATACTGGATTTGCATTCGGTATGGGGATAGAACGTTTATCAATGTTAAAATACGCTATTGATGATATACGTTTATTCTTCAATAACGACGAAAGATTTTTACAGCAGTTTTAAATCCGTGATTATAAGTAAATTATATTAAGTTATTATTTGCGATAGCTGCGATAGCGTATTTATCGTTTCTTTGATATGCATTATTAAATATTGTATTTTTTATTTTATCTTTACTCACCTCCATGTTTAATATAAAATTTTGGTATAAATAGCAGAAAAGGGAATAATAAATATGTTAAAAGGAAGCGAAATAAGAAAAATGTACCTTGATTTTTTCAAGGAAAAACATCAGCATACAATAGTTGAAAGTTCTTCACTGGTACCTGATAATCCGACAGTATTATTGACTACTGCCGGCATGTTGCAGTTCCTGCCGATATTTTTAGGCTACAAACAGCCGCCATATAATCCGCCAAGAGCAACCTCCTGCCAAAAATGTGCGAGAGCCGGCGGAAAAGATTCTGATATCGAAAATGTGGGAAGAACTCCAAGACACCATACTTTTTTTGAAATGCTTGGTAATTTTTCATTTGGCGATTATTACAAAAAAGAAGTTATTCCCTGGGCTTGGGATTTCATAACAAACTATCTTAAATTAGACCCAAATAGACTCTGGATAACAATATATGAAACAGATGACGAAGCATTTGAAATCTGGACAAAAGATGTCGGCGTTTCACCTGACAGGATTAAAAGAAAAGGTAAAAAAGATAATTTCTGGGGCCCTCCGGGTGCAACAGGTTCTTGCGGCCCTTGCTCTGAAATCCATTACGATTTAGGCGAACAATTCAAATGTTCCCCAGACTGCGGTATTGATACCTGCGAATGTGACCGCTGGGTTGAAATATGGAATCTGGTATTTACCGAACTATTCCAGGATGAAGAAGGAAACCATACTCCTTTGGAAAAGAAAAACGTAGATACCGGTATGGGGCTCGAACGTATTGCTATGGTTTGTCAGGGAGTGACATCTACTTTCGAAACAGACCTTTTAAGGCCAATACTGGATGAAGTCTGCAAAATGTCAGGCGTAGAATACAAAAAATCTGAAAAAACTGATATATCATTGAGAATCATTACAGACCATGTAAGATGTGTATCCTTTATGATTTCAGACGGCGTTATTCCGGGAAATGAAGGCAGAAGTTATGTTTTGAGAATGATTTTAAGACGTGCTTTAAGACACGGTAAAATCTTAGGTATGGAACTTCCGTTCCTTCATAAACTTGTGGATGTGGTTGTAGATAACTACAAAGAAGCTTATCCTGAATTGGAACAAAACAGAAATAAGATTATTGATACAATCAAAAAAGAAGAAGAACGTTTTAACAAGACTCTTGATAGAGGGTACAAACTCTTAGAAGAATTTATTTCTAAAAAGCAGGATATCGACGGCGAAAACGCATTTAAACTATACGATACACTTGGATTCCCGTTTGAACTTACAAAAGAAATTGCGGCAGAAAACGGAATAAATGTTGATGAAGAGGGGTTCAAAAAAGCTATGCAGGAACAAAAAGACCGTGCAAAGGCTGCAACTCAAAAGATTTCATTAACGGACGATTTAAAATACGTTGCAATTGAAAACGAATTCGGCTCAACCGATTTCTTAGGTTATGAGCAAGATTCAACAGATGATGCGAAAATTGTTGCAACAATTGATTGCGAAGGCGGACTTGTTGATATCGTACTAGATAAGACTCCGTTCTATGCAGAATGCGGCGGACAGGTTGGAGATTCGGGAATTATAGAAAACGAAAACCTGAAAGCGGAAGTACTTACCACATTCAAGGTTAATAACTTATATGTACACCGTTCAAAAGTTATTAACGGAGAAATCAATATAAATGACAAGGTAAAAGCTTATATAGATTCTGAAAGACGTGCAGAAATCAGAGTTCACCATACATCCGCCCACCTGCTGCAAGCAGCATTGACCAAAGTACTCGGGGATGAAGTTAAACAGGCAGGTTCGCAGGTTGAAGAAAATCGTATGAGATTCGATTTTACATTCTCACGTGCTATGACTTCTGATGAGGTTCAAAAAACTGAAGATATTATAAACGGCTGGATTCATCAAAAACTTGATGTTCATACAGGCGTTATGGATATTGAGCAGGCAAAACTCACAGGTGCTGTAGCTCTATTCGGCGAAAAATACGGAGATACTGTAAGGGTTGTAAGTATCGGCGAACCTTGTATTTCAAAAGAATTCTGCGCAGGTACTCATGCCGGAAACACAGGAGATTTAAGACTAATTAAATTAATTTCCGAAGGTGCGATTGCGGCAGGAACAAGAAGAATTGAAGCTGTTGTATCAGATGCGGCGCTTGATTATGTCAATGCAAAAATTAAAGAAATTGATAAACTTTCAACAAAATTCAAAGTGCATTTTGATGAAGTTGAAGAACGTGTCGACAAGATTATGGATGAAAACAAAAATCTTCAAAAAGAAATCGTTGATTTAAAATCAGAAAACGCAAGAAGCAAATTTAATTCATTCTTATCAAAAGCCCAAGATATAAACGGAGGCAAGTTATTCATTTCTAAAATTGAGCAGATGGACAATGACTCTATCAAAGCCGGCGTTGAATATTTATCAAATAAACTTGGCGAAAGTATTATTGTTCTTGTATCACCAAGAATGGTACTGGTCAAAGTATCTGATTCTTTTGTTAAAAATGGAGTTAATGCCGGTAAAATTGTTGGTGAAATAGCAAAAGCATCAGGTGCAAACGGCGGCGGACGTCCGAACTTTGCGCAGGGCGGTATTAAAGATATCTCAAAAGTTGATGATGTTCTTTTGAAAATTGAAAGCGATTTGAAAGGTTAGTTCATGAAAAAAAATATATTATTATCAAATGATGACGGAATTTTAGCAAACGGTATACGTGCCCTGATGGAAATTCTGTCACCTGATTATAATGTATATGTTGTTGCACCCGATAGAGAACGTTCGGCCGCAGGGCATTCTTTGACTCTTCATACTCCTCTTAGAGTAGAAGAAGTCGACCCGTTATATGGAGCAAAACGCTGCTGGATGACAACAGGAACTCCGGGTGACTGTGTAAAAATTGCAGTTAATGCAATTTTATCCCCAGAAGAGCAGCCGGACTTAGTTATTTCTGGAATTAACCATGGGCCAAACCTCGGAGCGGATATTTTGTATTCTGGAACAGTTAGTTGTGCAATAGAAGGGGCAATGCTAGGTATACCGAGCATTGCAACATCATTGGCAAGCTTGCATTCTGAGCCGGAAGATTTTAAAGTTGCGGCAGAATTTATTGCTAAACTTTTGAAACAGCTTGATGGTTATAAAGCTCCTGAAAAAACTATTTTGAACATAAATATTCCGGGATTGGAAAAAGAAGATATCGCAGGGGTTGCAATAACAGAACTCGGACGAAGAATGTTTACAGATACGTATGAAAAACGTGTTGATCCGAGAGGTAAAACGTACTACTGGATGGCAGGAGAATTGATTACAGAACCTGAGGATGCCAATACCGATATTGCAACTATGAGAAAAAACAAAATATCTATTACACCTATTACATTTGATATGACAAGAAAGAACTTTATGTCGGAACTTGAATCAGAACTTTGTGATAGTGGCAAATGCGCATGGTTTTAGATTCAAAAGCAATAAATTACTTAATTAAACTTAAAGAACCACTTGAAATTGTTTTATCTTTTGTATACGATTGAAAAGAGCGGTGTGGACTCGCTAATTTTGTACTAGATTATGTAAATATAAGGAATAGCAACAATGAATCCTATTATTAAAGAATTAGAAGAACAATATAAGAAAAGTGATATTCCTGCTATAAATCCTGGTGATACAGTTAAGGTATTCGTAAGAATTGTAGAAGGAAACAAAGAAAGAATTCAGGCTTTCGAAGGAACTGTTATTAAAGAACACGGTTCTGGTCTTAACAAAACTATTACAGTTAGAAAAGTATTCCAAGGTATTGGTGTAGAAAGAGTATTCTTACTCCACTCTCCAAGAATTGATAAAATTACTGTTCTAAGACGCGGTGATGTTAGACGTTCTAAATTATATTACTTAAGAGAACGTTCAGGTAAAGCTACACGTATCAGAGAAAAAATTGAAAAAAGATAAGTTACATATTCATTGGTATCCTGGGCATATTGCAAAAGCTGAAAGAGCCCTCAAAGAGAAATTAAATCTCGTTGATGTTGTGATAGAAGTTTTAGATGCCCGATTGCCAATAAGTAGCAGTTATAATGACATAAAGAAGCTTTTGGGTGACAAACCAAGGCTTCTTTTGTTAAATAAATCTGATTTAGTTGATAGAGAAGAATTAAGAGTTTGGGTAAAACATATTGAAGAAGAAACAGGATGCCCTGTCCTCTCTGTTGATACAAAATCTTTTAAATTTGTATCCCAAATAGAAAAAATAGTACAAAAACTAAGTGAACCACGTATTCAAGCTATTATGGCAAAAGGTTTGCTGCGGCGTCCTGCCCGTGTTGTGGTTGTCGGGCTGCCTAATGTCGGTAAATCAAGTATCATCAACAAACTTACACGTTCTTCAAAAACAAAAGTCGGTGCAAAAGCCGGCGTGACCCGTCAGCAGCAGTGGGTTAGGATTAATCCGAATATTGATTTACTGGACACTCCGGGAATTATTCCAATGAAACAGGATGATCAGACAAGAGCTAAGAAATTGGCCTTTGTAAATTCCGTATCAGAAAATGCATATTCATCTGAAATAATTGCTAAAGAACTTTTAGAGATTGTATCCGGTATTGAAAAATATGCACAAAGTTTTAAGGAATATTATAAAACAGATGAGTTAACACTTGAAGCTATTGCACAAAAAAGAAACTGGCTTAAAAACTCTGCTGAACCGGATACGGAAAGATGCTCACAATATATTCTAAAAGACTTCCGTGACGGGAAAATCGGAAAATTTATTCTCGATAGCCTGGATTAAAATTTAAAATCTGTCAAAATACCTAAATCAAGTTCTAATACTTCGGCAATTTTACAGAGATTTTTGACTGTGATATTGCCGACCCCTCTTTCTAAATTACGAATAGTCGTAATACCCAAGCCGGTAATTTCTGCAAGCTGTTCTTGAGAGATATTCTTTTTGTTTCTCTCAAATTTTACTTTATATGCCAATTTTAATGATAATTCATTATCCATAAAACAATGATAAAGACTTGACAAATATAAAACAAGACGTTAATATGTTTATACATACAATATATTATATGTATAAATAATTTTATGTATTTTGAGGTTAGATTTTGCTTGAACAAGAACTTGATAAACAAATAGAAAAAAGAATAGACGGACTGCTTCACAGTCTGGAATACCAGTTGGAATCAATGTGCTGGGTTGTCGGAAGTATTGAATCTATTAAATATCTTATCTTTCTAAAAGAAAAGTTTAATAATAACTCACATGACAATGAATAATTTATTATTTACGATTACTGATTGATATGATAATATTATTTTATGGAAAGTTTAGACTTAACATCTTTAAAAAATGCAGTTGCTTCATTGAAAGAAGTTATTGATTTATATCAACAATCTAAGACGGATGCAATTCTTAGAGATTCTTTAATACAGCGTTTTGAATATACTTATTCGCTTTGTTTAAAAATGATAAAACGCTATTTTAAAATTTCTGCATTTGCACCGAATGATATAGAATTGATGACGTTTAACGCAATGATTCGTCAGGCCAATAAAATGAGTTTATTAAAATCTGATTTAACGCTTTGGGATTTATTTCGTCAAAAGAGAAATATGACCTCTCATACCTATGATGAAAATGTTGCTAAATCTGTTGCGGAAACTGCAATAGATTTTTATGATGAAGCATTGTTTCTCTTGGGTAGATTAAGTGAAAATTTATCGTGAATAAATTTGGAATAGAAGAAAAAATTTATATTGAAATAATTAAAAAACTGAAAGAATTTTTCCCTAATACAAAACTATATATGTTTGGTTCCAGAGTTAAGGGAACAAATTATAAATATTCTGATATTGATATTGCAGTATTAGACAAGAAAGAAATTCCTGCGGATATTATTGCAAAAATTAGTAATGAATTTGAAAATTCACTAATTCCTTACGAAATAGATATTGTTGACTTAAACTCAATATCAGAAACTTTTAAAACCAAAATTCAACCATCTCTGATTGAGCTATCTTAGCACCTTGAAAAAACTTCAACATCAATATTATCAAATGTGTTGTCAAAGAAATAAGCAGATGATGCAACCATTGATGCATTATCCGTACAGTATTTCATAATCGGAGCATTAACTCTGTAACCTTCTTTTTCAAGTTCAAATATTTTTCTTCTGATTTCAGAATTTGCAGCAACACCGCCTGCAATTACAACCTGTTTATATCCTTTGACTTCAAGTGCGTGTTTAACCTTTTTAATCAAAGTTTCGGACACTGTTTCCTGAAAACTTGCACATATATCTGCAAGCGGTAACTCTTTTCCGTCAAAAGATTTTACAAGTCTTGATGCAGCGGTTTTAAGCCCGCTGAAACTAAAATCAAACTCTCCGACTTTTGCTTCAGGCAGTTTAAATGCGTGAGGATTCCCTTCGTGAGCCATTTTATCAAGCTTTGGACCGCCGGGATACGGCAAACCTATCAGACGTGCAACTTTATCATAAGTTTCTCCAACGGCATCATCTATTGTTTCGCCAATTATTTCCAACTCTGAATAAGATTTCACATCAATTAATTGAGTGTGTCCGCCGCTAACCAGTAGTGCAATAAAAGGCGGCTCTAAATCCGTATCAATAAAATTTGCACTAACGTGTGCATTTAAGTGATTTACCCCGATAAACGGCTTATCGTGAACAAGTGCAAGAGTTTTTGTTGCATTCAACCCTACAAGTAAGCATCCTACAAGTCCCGGTCCTACAGTTCCTGCAAAAGCGGACATATCCTCAGGCTTTAAACCTGAATCCTGAAATGTTTTATCAATAACAACGTTAATAGCTTCCAAATGTTCTCTTGCTGCGATTTCAGGAATAACACCGCCATACTGTTCGTGGGTTTTAATTTGTGATGCAACTGTATTTGCAATAACTTTTCTCCCGCCTTGCACAATAGCACAGGCGGTTTCATCACAGCTTGTTTCAATTGCCATAATATAGCTGTTTTCATCTAATGTTACAGGAGTGTTACTAAATAATGTATTTTTAACCTTGTTCATAGTACCATTATAGAGCAATCATAGGATAAAGCAAAATGCAATTTATAGACAAAACAAAAATTAAACTTGTATCAGGCAGAGGCGGCAACGGAATGGTTGCATGGCGCCGTGAAAAATATGTTGACAAAGGCGGCCCTGCAGGCGGTGACGGCGGTAACGGCGGTGACGTTTATTTTGTTGCAGACAGAGGTCTTGCAACTCTTTTGGATTTCAAATACCGTTCTGTTTTTAAAGCAGAAAACGGACAAAACGGCGGAATAAAAACAATGCACGGAAAATGTGCTAAACATCTCTATATAAAAGTGCCTTTAGGTACTATTGTAAAAGATGATGCTACAGGAAAAGTGATTGCAGATTTAACAGAAGAAGGGCAAACTGTCCTAATTGCAAAAGGCGGCAGAGGCGGCAGAGGAAATGCAAGATTTGCATCTGCGCAAAAACGTGCTCCGCAGTTTTGCGAACCGGGAGAACCCGGAATTGAAAGGCTTGTTGATTTAGAACTAAAACTGATTGCCGATGTCGGGCTTTTAGGTATGCCGAATGCTGGCAAATCAACATTCATAAGCGTGATAAGTTCTGCAAAACCTAAAATTGCTGATTATCCTTTTACGACTCTTGTTCCGAATCTTGGAGTTGTAAAAAAGCCTAACGGGGACGGCTATGTTGTTGCAGATATTCCTGGTTTAATTGAAGGTGCAAGCGAAGGTGTCGGGTTAGGACACGAGTTTCTAAGACATGTTGAAAGATGCCGTTTTCTTGTTCATATTGTAGATTTAACTGCGGATAATCCGGTTGATACATATTTAAAAATCAATGAAGAATTAAAAAAACACTCAGAAGCTCTAGCGCATAGATTTCAAGTTGTTGTATTAAATAAAATTGATGCAGTTGAAGCTGAAAAAATTGAATCTATATTAAATGAATTCAAAAAACTTCTTCCTGATGAAAAAATATTCACAATGTCTGCTGCAACAAAAGAGAATGTTGATGAAGTCCTTCAATACATTTCTCAAAAAGTAGAAGAAATTGAACGTCCTGTAGTAGAAGTTATTGTAGAAGAGGACGAAGGCGCATATAATAACGATGACAGTGCGTTTGAAATATATAAACTTGATAAAAATACATTTGTCGTAGAAGGCGGAAAAATTTCCCGTCTTGCAAGTGTTACAGATGCAAGAAATCCTGAACAAATTATAAGGCTGCAAGGTATCCTGACATCAATGGGGGTATTTGATGAATTGAACAAATTGGGAATTAAAAACGGGAATACCCTTGTTATCGGTCATCTTGAACTTACCCATTATGATGATACTTTGTGGGATGAAGGTGCCGGATATTAACCAACCATATTTATAGACTCTCTGCGTGGTTCTCTTACAAATACTTTGGTTAATTTATTTTTTACGGACATTATGGCGTTATAGATTTCTTCGTTAGAATAACCTTCACGTCTTACCGGCAGTTCACTTCCTGCCTGTTTTGCAACACGATTTTTGCAGCCAAACGACATTGTCGCCCCGATTGCAGGTTCAAACATAACTTTCATAATAAACACCTCGAACTACAAGTATATTATAACAAATAAAAATAATTTTTCAAGGGGTGAAACCTAATCCCCGAGAGTTATTTAGCCTTATTTAAGGTGTAAAATTAACACTAAAATTTGAATAAATTTTAGATATTTGATACACTGTTTTGTATGGGGAAAGTTTCAGTTATTATACCCGTATACAATGCGGGAAAAACTCTTAAAGCGTGTTTGGATTCGATTACGAACCAAACACTTAACGATATTGAAATTATATGCGTTGATGACGGCTCTGTCGACAATTCTCCCGAAATTTTGCGGGAATACGCACAAAAAGATTCAAGAATAAAAGTAATATCTCAGACAAACAGCGGTCAGGGAATAGCAAGAAATAAAGGTATAGATGCCGCTACAGATGAATTTATCGGATTTGTTGATGCGGATGATATAATCGAGCCTGTTATGTATGAAAAGTTATATAATGCCGCAACTAAAAATAATGTTGACTGCGTTCACTCCAACTATAAGGTGATTTATACTGCAACCAATATGTATCAACAATCTCAACTGGTTGAGGCAATGAATATAAGAATAGGGAAAAGGATTTTTTATTATGATATCCCTATGTATATTGAAGACATTAAGGCAAATATTATATCTTTGTTTTCCGGGCCTATTTGGAACAAAATTTATAAAACCTCTGTTATTAAAGAACATCATATAAAATTCCCTCTTTGCCGTATGCAGGAAGATACCTGTTTTAATGTTAATACTCACCTGTTCTTTAAACGTTTTGTATGCATAAAAGATGTTCTATACAACTATAATGTACACGGAGAATCAATTTCCACCGGTATTTCCAACGCTCATTTTGATATTTTTGATTCTTTTAAAGATTTAAAAGAAATATTGATTGATAACGGATTCTGGAATAAATACGAGAATTATTATGAAGATTATATTTTTCTGACATTTCTAATCCACTTTCCGCATATTCCGGAAAATCAACGTGCGGAATTTATTGAAGAATTTAAGCCGTATATAAGAGAAGAAAAATTTGAGAATCTAAAATCTAAGTATTTACAGTAATACATGCACTGATAGCTTCAATTATTTTAGCTACTCTAACTATCTGTATTCCTTCAAACTTTTCATCAACTTTGTTTGATTTAGGGATAATTATTTTTTTGAACCCGAGTTTTTGAACTTCTTTTATTCTTTTTTCAATGTTATTTACGGCTCTGATTTCTCCTGATAATCCGACTTCACCTACAATTGCCGTATGTGCATCAATTACAACATCTCTTGCACATGTTGCAACAGCAAGAGCAATCCCTAAATCGGCCGCCGGTTCCTGAATATCAATCCCGCCTATGACATTTACATATACGTCTTGTTTAGAAAGATTCAAACCGACTCTTTTTTCTAACACTGCAAGTATTTGCAGAACACGGCTTAAATCGACTCCGTTTGTAACCCTTCTTGGTGTCGGATATGGTGTTGTCCCGACTAATGCCTGAATTTCTACAAGCATAGGACGTGTACCTTCGTTTGTCACGATTATTACACTGCCTGTTGCCTGCGACTGATTGTATTCTTTTAAAAAGAGTTCACTGGGATTAACAACTTCCTTGAGTCCTTTTTCACACATTTCAAAAATACCGACTTCAGAAGTATTTCCAAATCTGTTTTTAACTGCTCTTAGTATTCTGTAGGACTTGTATTTGTCACCTTCAAACTGAATAACGGTATCTACCATATGTTCCAGAACTTTCGGCCCTGCAATATTGCCTTCTTTGGTTACGTGCCCGACAACAATGATTGTAATATTTTCTTGTTTTGCAAGCTGCATCAGAGCGTTACAGCATTCTCTAATCTGCGAAACGCTTCCTGCAGTACTTTGAACATCAGAAGAATAAATTGCCTGAATACTATCTACGACTACTACATCAGGTCTTTCGTTTATTATTTGATGTTTAATTGAATCAAAATTTGTTTGGGGGTAAATATACAGGTTGTCATGTGTTATTTGCAGCCTATCAGCCCTTAGTTTAATTTGGCTTGCTGATTCTTCTGCAGATATATAAAGAACTTTTTTATTCTGTTTGCACAACTCACCGCTTGATTGCAAAAGAAGGGTCGATTTACCTATCCCGGGATCACCTGCAATCAAAATAAGAGAACCTTGAACAAGTCCGCCGCCTAGCACTCTGTCAAATTCAGAAATATTTGTCGGGATTCTGATTTCTGCCCCTACTTTAATCTTGTTAATCTGAGTCGGCGGCATAATATCTATAACCGTACGATTGTTTTTTGAAGAAATTTCTTGTGTGATGGTTTCTTCTACAAACGATTCCCAGCTACCGCATTCAGGACATTTACCCATATAACGTGCTGTTTCATAACCACATTGTTGACACACAAATTTTGTTTTTACTTTTGCCATATTATCATTATATAACAAAAGAACCCTCAAAAATTAATTTGAAGGTTCTTTTTATACATAATTTGTTTTATCTATTATTCTGCGTCAGTACTTTCGTCTACTTTGTCTTCTGCAACAACTGCTTGGCTTTTTTCAAGTGCATCAGCGGCTTTTGCATTTGCCATTTTTAAAGATTCATTTTCTTTTGAGTATGCATCAATTAGTTGATTTGCTGTTTTTAATTGTGCTTCTTTTAATTTAGTTTTTGTTTGCGCTGTTTCAACTGATTTTTTTACAACGTGTCCAACGATTGCGGCTCCAATTACTGCAGAAGCGGTTGTTACAGGGTTTCTAAGCATTGCACTTCCTGCTTTTTTCATTGTATTAAGAACTGCCTTGGTTGATTTTGCATTAGCAATTTGGGAGTAACCATCTTTTAATATTTGAGGAACTTTAATATTTTTAGCGATTTTAGATAAGTTTTCTTTAACTCCTTTCGGTAAAGAAACTTGTTGTTTGATATTTGAAGCAACTTTTCTAATAGCTTCAGGAGCTTTATCTAATTTTTGAGCGAATTTGTCAAGTTTAATTCTCTTACCTAATGAAACTAATTTTTCAGCAGCTTTAGGCGATACTTTTGCAGCTCCTGCAGCTAAAGCTGTAACAGAAGCAGTTGCGAATGCTGTTAATCCGGCAAGTGTTAAAATAGGATGTTTGCGTTCTGCTCTTTTTACTTTAGGACTATTATCCGCAATTTTGTTATTAGCTTTTATAACTCCAACACCTACTGCCATAGCTCCTGCAGTTTTAATAAATGATTTTGCTCCTGCAATAGTTCTTGTAGATACTTTTCCCTTAGTGGTTGCTGCGACTACGGCTGCTCCGATTAAAGGAAGCGCTGCTGTAACTCTTACTATATTTTTAGCAAACTTATTATCACGGTATTTACGGTCATTAATATTATATGCAAGTTTTGTAAGTTCTCTATTATCGGCATTTACAAACTTTGTTGCTTTAGCTTTTTGTCTGTCAGTTCCATATTGAACGTAAGGTATTCCGCTACTTTCATTGACTGATACTGTCATTTTCATATCTAACTAACACTCCTTTTCATAACACTGCACATTTATTGTAAAACTTGTGAAAGAAAAATTTGCTATTGTTAAGTAAAAACTTTACATAAAGTTACAATTTAGCAATTTTTTAGAAAAAATTGACTTTATATACTTGAAAGGTTAAGTGTATGGATAATTCTATCAATAATAAATATCCAAGTTATTCAGGTGTTAATATTACATGTAATGTAATTGACCCGACAAAATTGCCGCCTGATTCACCATTATTACATACTCCTCCTCAATGTACTATGGAACCTAATAATGGTTGTCAATGCGGTCAATGTTATCCTGGAAATTATTATGTGAATAATTGGGGCGGTTTCCCTCCTTATCCAATGTATCCACCTTATATGGGACCTCAACCGACTCAAAATACAAAGAAAAAACGTGTACAGGTTTTAACGGATCAATATATAAAAAATCTTGAACAGTATCTTAACAGCCCTTCAGAAGATATGAGAAAATTTGCTGCACAAGAAGTTTTGAAACGGCTTGATGAAGATAGAACAAGATATAATGATGCCGCATTGAATGCTTTGATTAATAAAATGCTTCAAGACCCAACCTGTCATAAAGTAAAGGCTACAGCATTAACAGCTCTTGAAACTCAATTGGCACAAGGAAATGATAATACTGTTAAAATATTATCAAATATTGCTCAAAATGATAAATCTAGAAATGGTGCTGATGCCGCAACTGCTGCAAATATTTTACTAAAAATGTCATCACCAACCAAATTGGTTGATGTGCCGGCAAATAGTAATACAAGTCAAGGAATAATTGAGCCATGAAAATGCCTTCAATATTAAAAAATATTACCCCGATAGGCATATTAAGTAAAACTGCAGGCGGTTTAGCTTTGTATACAGTTTTGCGTGATTCTCATGCTCATGGAAAATTAATTGCTGAAGAACATAAAAATGAAAAAAATGCAGAAGCAGGACTAAGATATTTTAATAATACTCAGTATTTAACTAATAAAAGTGAGTCAACAGCTAAAATGAAAGAAAAACTTTTCGAATGGGAGCTTGACGACAGAATCAGAGGAGCCTGGAATTCAACGGCCGGATATATTCATGGCTTTTGGGATATGTTGACTGATCACTCGATACCTCTTGCTTCTTCTATGCTTGCATTAGGATTAAAGGGTAAAAAAGCATTGATTGGTGTTGCCGGGTTAGCTGCTCATGCTATTTATACCGGAATTGTTCATGTGTGTAGTCATCTTGATAAAGAAACTTAGTGTATGATAATTATCAGATGTTTTTAATATGATTTATACTCAATGCAGGTGTTAATATTATTGAAATAGCATCAATTCTAAACTTTTTATACTCAGGGTGCTCTTTTAAGTAATTATAAAGCCCAAGTTTTATATTTTTATATTTTTTTTGAGTTATTGCTTCCAGAGGATTCCCGCAAATATCAGTTTTTCTTGTTTTAACTTCGACTGCAGCAAGTACTCCTGATTTATCTAAAGCAATTATATCAAGTTCACAATATCTTGAAAAATGGACGTTTCTGTCAATAATCTTGTACCCCAGTTTTTGTAAATATTCGCAGGCGATATCTTCACCGTTTTTACCGATAAACTTATTAGACATGAAGGAGTTCCTTATCGGAATTTATTAGGCCTTCGCAAAGTATAAACCTGCCGAGAGTAATAACAGAACAGTAATTTTTAAGAGAATCAACAAAACATTTATTTTCGCAAAAACCGCCTGACAGATAGATTTTTTTCGGTTTCTTTGCAAAACTCCAGGCGTTATAGGCTATTCCGTGTACGAATTTTGCAATAGCAGATTTTGCATCACTGCCGTTTGCAATGTCATCCATAATTTTTTCAAGTCCGAAAATTCCGCATGTTACTGCAAATTTATCATCATTAAATTCTAAATCTTCTCGTTTTAAATTGTAGAATTTTAAGAGCATTTCAACGGTAGCACCTGTTGAACTTGCGCAGGAGGTGTTCCAGTCCATATCATGAAATTTATTATTCTTAAATCTTATCCATTTAGCATCACGACTCCCTAAGTCGAGTATTGTTGCATCTGAATCTATATATGACTTACATCCGTTTGCAAGCGCAATTATTTCATTCTCATCTGCATTAGCCATATGTCCGCATGCTTTTTTTATATTAATTGTTCGTTTGTTTATTTCTGATGACGGAATTATATAATAGTTTTTATTTGATTCTTGTTTTACAAGATAATTACTGTCAAATTCTTCGTCGACAGTTATTAGTTTAGAATAAGTTGTTCCTGCATCCAAGTATATCATCTTAACCTCAAAAATGCTTCAATTTTGGCTCTTATAGAATTGTTTGCATAATCGTCAATATCTATATATAAACCATTGTATTTGTCGGCAAGATATTTTGCAAGCTGTGCTTTTGAACAAAAAGCCTGAGAATAAAATACTGTCGGCACATCTTCATCTATATACATTTCAAGTTCAATATCTGCAGGAGTTCCGGCTTCTACGCATCTTGTCCAGCCGTAGACGTGTGTTTCATTCGGAAATAATCTTAATATTTCTAAATCATTCGGAGGAACTCCCCAGAATCCAAATTTCGCTTCGCATTGGGTGTAGGGGGAAATATCCGTATTATCTTCTACAATGTTTGCCGTGATTTGTGTTATTTTATCGTACAAAGGAAGATTGCTTGTAGATATTTTGATTTCTTTTTTATAGGTTTTTTCTTCAAAGATACTTTCAACAACGTTATAGCCCATATCTTTCAATAGCTGTGCTGCAAACCATCCGCTGTCACATTTGTCTTTTCCAATAGGTGCAAGGATTTTGATTGGATTTAAAGCAACAGTATTATTTATAACATTTTTAATTATTTTACAATAAGATTCCGGCAGTATATTTTTATCAGGATATTCAAAATCAATATCTAAATCAATCCATTCTGCATTCGGATATTCTTTTTTGGTCTCTTCAATTAATTTTGGGTGAGGATATCCCCAAAAACCAATCGTTTGCATATTAATTTCTCCCTAGAATAGCAGTCTGAACAATAAGAATCTCTTATTCAACTTATCGGAGAATTTACGTAAGTTATGTACAGTTACTGCGGCATCCTGCATTATACATTTGATATTTGCTTCTTCTTTTGGATTATTAACAGTTTCAAGAGTTAACGATACGTTGTACAACGCTTTATTTAGGTTATCAAGTGTAGTAGTCAATTGTGTTTTTAATTTCTCATCTTTTGTCATTGCGTTAACAGCTGTTGTAATTTCCGTGATATTAGTCATTGTAGCATTCAAGTCTTGTGCAAAACGCTGCGCATCAACTGCTCCTAATATCGGAGTTAATTCTTCGCAGAGATTATTAATAGATTTTGCCGTTGCAAGTAGTGTCGGCTTAAATTGCGGATCGCCGATTATGCTATTGATATTTCCTGAAAGTTTGCAAAATTCATCTGAAACAGTGTTGACTTGAACCATGATTTTTTCCAAATCGCCTCTTGATTCATCAATTAGTTTTTCTGTTTTTGCCAGAGTTGTTGTTGCTTGCGCAGTTAATTTTTTAACATTGTAAATTGATTGTTTTAACTCTGTAATCAAAGCATCATCAAGTAAATCGTTTATTTTCTTACTTGTTTCTGTTAAAGATGCTGCTGCTTGATATTGTAAATCTAAAAAGTCCGTAATTCTCATAGGTTCACACACTGTATACAATGATGTTTGGTGCGGGTATGGAATAGGAGTATTATCCCAAGGTCTTATTCTTAACTTTGAACCATCATTTGTTGAAACAATTTCTCCGGTCATAAATTCCGGTAATATTAACCCCGGTAGATTGATTATATAATCAAGTTTATATGCATAAGGTGTTTTGACATATGGTTGCATGTTTTCCGGTATCAAATTTTTTGACATAATCTGGCTTTTTTTAACAATACCTACGTTGTAATATTTGTCATCAAGTTTTATTTCTACTTCTGAGCCGTTGTATAATCCTTCTCTTGAATAAACAGGGACATATACACTTTTTACTTTTGGCGGTGTAATTTCCAAGAACTGCTCACCGATTAGTCCGGATTGTTGTATTGAAAGCATTGATGCTTTTGGAATTTTTATATTAGGTTCTGTTATAACAAATTTTAAAAGAACATAGCTTGATTCGCCGTTTATTACCGGCTTGATTTCTTCAACCTGACCGACTCTCATCCCCATCATTTGAACAGCTGAACCCGGACGCATTCCATTGACATCTTTAAACTGTACCTCAATTCTTTTAGCAGATGAAAAAGCACGTCCTTTAACCCAAAGGACAGTACAGAAAAATATCAATAGCGCAACCAATGATAATATTCCAACTTTAAATGATGATGATAATTTCATATATAATTCCTTTATCTTCTTATCCTTGCAGCATCTTCATCGGACCTTCTAAAGATGCTGTTACAAATTGTTTGGTATATGGTGTATCTTGCCGCATTAAATCTTGCGGAGTTCCTGTAAATACTACTTTACCATTATACAACATAATAATTTTATCAGCAGTTCTCATAATTGTAGACATTTGGTGGGTTACAACAATAGATGCGGCGTGAGTTTCTTCTTTTAAACTCACAATATAGTTTTCAATTAATGTTGATGATACCGGATCCAGCCCTGCTGTTGGTTCATCATACAGAATTATATTCGGTTCTGTCACAATTGCACGTGCAAAACTTACACGTTTTTGCATCCCTCCGGATAATTCTGATGGAAATTTGTTTTCAACTCCTGATAAACCGACTAGAGCAAGTTTTTCTCTAACAATATTTCTGATTTGAACGTCTGTATATTTTTTTCTTAAATCTTTTCTTTCTCTTAGGGCAAAAGATATATTATCTGCTACATTTAAAGAGTCAATTAATGCAGAGTACTGAAATACCATTGCAATATCCCCGGATGTTTTAATTCCTCCGGAGTCTTTTTCTAAAAGCCCGCAGATAAGTTTTAGTACCGTGCTTTTACCAGAACCGCTAAAACCAACGATTGCAAGTATTTCTCCAGAATCTACTTTGAAAGAAATATTATCAATTACTGTTTTTTCATCAAAACGTTTTATTAAGTTTTTAACTTCAATTCCCATTTCTATACCTATTTTAAAAGAAAAATATTATTGAGAACAGTAAATCCCATAATACTATACCAACAAAAGCCCATACAACTGCTTTGGTTGTAGCTTCTCCTACACCTCTTGCTCCTCCTTTAGCGGTGTATCCGCAGACGCAGCTGATTAATGCAATAGTAAATCCGAATACGACAGCTTTTAATAGGGCTACATTCATATCTTTCATAAAAAGTCCATGCCATACAGATTCAAAGTAT
Source organism: Candidatus Gastranaerophilales bacterium (assembly GCA_944324835.1). Classification (GTDB taxonomy): domain Bacteria; phylum Cyanobacteriota; class Vampirovibrionia; order Gastranaerophilales; family Gastranaerophilaceae; genus UMGS1585. Next base: position 18,508 of record CALUXV010000005.1, on the reverse strand, counting down.
GCTCTGTATGAAAGCCCTGATGCTAAATGAGAGGCAATGCCGCCGCCAACAATTCCAACAACTGATGCTACTACTAAAACCGGCGGCATCATTAGAACTCCAGAGAGTACTCTCGGGACAAACAAATATCTTATCGGATTAACTTTTAAAACTTTTATTGCATCAACTTGTTCCGTTACACGCATTGTTGCAATCTCTGAGGCTATTGAGGAGCCAATCATTGATATTATGGCAAAACCAGACATGATAATACCATCTTCTCTTACGATTAGCAGCGCAACTAGCATACCTACGTAATTCCCGGCACCTTGTTTTACCATTTCACCTGCAACTTGCATTGCAACAATAACAGATGACATACCGACAATAGAAAGTGTTATTGGAAGAGAACTTATTCCAAATCTTGCACATTGTTCCAAAACTTCTTTCCAGTTAATTTCACGCTTAAGGATTAGAGAAATAACTTCTTTAGCATATATTACAATATCGCCGATAGTAGTTAAAAAATCCTCAAATTGAAGAATCATTTGACGATACACTTTATATGTTATTGTACTTTTTAATGTAAATTCTCTCATTAACCCAATTATACCACAGATACTGGGATTGATATCATCCGGTTATACTATGATATATTTTTTAAACAGTTAATTGAATGTTTGATATCATCGCTGCCATAGATATAACTTCCGGCAACAAGAGAATTTGCTCCGAGTGAGGTACAGATTTTTGAGGTTATATTATTTATCCCGCCGTCAACTTGAATAATAAAGTTATCATCTACTTGTTCTTTAATTTTCGGAATTTTCATTGCGCAGTGATGAAGAAATTCCTGCCCTCCAAAACCCGGCTCTACTGTCATTACAAGTGCTAAATCAATATCTTTCAAATATGGTGTTAACCATTCCTGGCTTGTTTTAGGTTTTATTGATACACCGGCTTTTATATTGCAAGCTTTTATCATTTCAATCACATTTTTTAAATCATCCTTACAAGCTTCATAATGAACTGTTATTATATCTGCTCCGGCTTTGGCGAAAGCAACTATATATTTATCCGGATTTTCTATCATTAAATGCACATCTAAGGGAAGTTTTGTAATTCTTTTAATCGCTTTAACAACAGGAATTCCAATTGTAATATTCGGAACAAAATGCCCATCCATTACATCAATGTGAACCCAGTCTGCTCCGGCTTCTTCAACTCTTTTAATATCTCTTTCTAAATTAACAAAATCTGCCGATAGTATTGATGGTGACACAATTATATTACTCATTACGATTCCTTTATTATTCCAAGAACTTCGCAGGCTTTGTATGCTGAATTTTGTTCCGCTTCTTTTTTAGTAGAACCGGTTGCCTTTCCTAATATTTTACCACAATACTTAACTTGAACTTCAAATGTTGGAGCATGGGCAGGACCTGTCATATTAATTAACTCATATTCCGGTAGTTCTTTTGTTTTTGATTGGGTATATTCTTGTAAAATTGCTTTTGCATTGTATCTTTCAAAATGATTATCAATTTCTTCTATATATTTTGAAAGTTGATATTCCAAAAATCTTTTTACTTCTTCTTGTTTTCCATCAAGATAATATGCTCCTAATACAGCCTCAAAAGCACATGCGATATTAGATTCTCTTTTTCTGCCGCCTTGTTTTTCTTCTGATTCTGATAGTTTGATAATCCTTTCTAAACCAATGTCTAAGGCAATTTTAGAAATTGTAGCATCTGATACAAGAAATGAGCGGATTTTGGAGAGTTTCCCTTCATCATATTCCGGATATTTTTTATAAAGGATTTCTGATGAAAAAAGTTTTAGTACAGAATCTCCAAAAAATTCCAGCCTTTCATAACTGTTTAAAGGGGATAATTCTTTTTCTGTTGTATAAGACGGATGTGTTATCGCTGTTTCAAATAGTTTTTTATTATTACATTTTACGTCTAAAATGTTTTTACACATGTTATATTAAACCTTTGAAAAATGTTAATATGTTATTCATTGTATCTGTAGAATAAACAACATATTGGAAGTAATAATACAAAACCGGCAGCGTGAATACATAACTATCTGTCCTATCTAAAAAGCCTCCGTGTCCCGGTAGTGTATTTCCGGAATCTTTAACTCCGGCATCTCTTTTTATTAAAGATTCACATAAATCTCCAATTTGTGCAAACGCTGCAATTAACATACCTATAATTACACAGTGATACCAAGGTAAATTATCAATATAGCCTATGAGAACTGCTCCTAGAACTGCACATAGAGAGCCTCCAATTGCACCTTCAATGGTTTTATTGGGACTTATAACAGGTGCAATTTTATGTTTCCCGAATTTTGTTCCAAAATAATAGCACCCTGTATCCGTAAATAGTACACAGAAGAATAAAAGTACTAAATACATCAATCCTTCCTGATTTGCAGACATTTTAATAAAATGATTATAAACAGGAGCTGCTCCGATATCTCTTATAAATATAAGGTATAAAGGAAACAAACCTCCATATATAAAACCTAGTATTGTTGTCGCTACATTTGCGATATATGGCTGCCGTCCTTTAAATAATACCCACATAAATGCAACAATGGATGATACTGTTACAGCAAAAGACAGCAGGTTGAATTTATTTAAATATGCAAGAACTGCAAAAAACATATCGGCAAAAAGAATAACTTTTAAGCTTGGATAAAATCCTTTGTGTTTAAGAATAAGTACATATTCTTTTGTCGCAAAATAAATTATTAATAGTGTCAAAATAAATAATGGAAGTCCTCCGAACATAATTAATCCTAAGACTATAAAACCCATTATTGTTCCCGTAATTAATCGGGTAAGATTTTTTTGATCCATTATACTGTTAAGACCTCTTTTTCTTTTTCTGCAACAGAATTATCAACATGTTTTGTATATTTATCTGTTAATTTTTGTATTTGATCTTGATAATCTTTAACTGTATCTTCTGGAAGCTTTTCATCTTTTTCAATTTTTTTCAACCCATCAGTCATATCTCTTCTTATATTTCTGATGGCAACTTTTGATTCTTCCCCAATTTTTTTTACATCTTTAACAATTTCTTTTCTTCTTTCTTCAGTTAAAGGCGGGAATTTTAATCTGATACATATACCGTCACTGTTAGGTGCAATACCTAATTCAGCTTTGATAATTGCTTTTTCAATATCTTTTAATATTGTTTTGTCATAAGGTGTGATGATGAGGGTTGTACCTTCGCTAACCGTAACTTGAGACATTTGTCTTAAAGGTGTTGGTGCTCCATAGTAATCAACAAGAACTTTATCTAAAATAATAGGGTTGGCACGTCCTGTACGAATACCTCCAAATTCTTTCATCATTTGAGAAATCGCTTTCTCCATTTTTTCTTCGCCTGTTAAAAATATCTCATCAACTGCTTCTGACATGTTTACCTCTTTCAATAAATAACTATACTAATTAACAAAAGTTCCTATTTTTTCTCCATTTATAATTCTCATTAAGCTTCCTTTTGCTGCAAAATCGAAAACTACAATTGGAATATTATTTTGTTCACATAATGTACATGCTGATGCATCCATTACCTTTAAATCATTTTTTATTATATCAGAATATTTGATATTATCCATTTTCTTTGCATTAGGATTTATTTTAGGGTCGTCATCATAAACACCGTCTACACCATTTTTAGCCATAAGCATCGCATCAGCGTTTATTTCAGAAGCTCTTAATGCAGCTGCAGTATCTGTTGTAAAAAATGGATTTCCGGTGCCTGCGGCAAATATAACCACACGCCCTTTTTCTAAATGTCTGATTGCTTTATTTCTGATGTACGGTTCTGCAATCTGTTTAATTTCTAATGCTGATTGAACTCTGCAATCTATGTTAATAGCTTTTAATGCACTTTGTAGGGCTATTGCGTTCATAACTGTTGCGAGCATTCCGACATAATCTCCGGATGCTCTATCCATTCCTAGTTTTGCACTATTTTTCATCCCGCGAAAAATATTCCCGCCTCCGACAACAACAGCGATTTGAACTCCTTCTTTTTGAGCCTGCGCAATTTCATTGGCTATCATTTCAACAGGTTTGTAATCAATACCAAAATCTTGCTCTCCGAGTAATGCTTCTCCGCTTACTTTAAGTAAAATCCTGTTGTACATTTTCATTTTTTTGTCCTTGTTTATACTCTTGGCAAATACCGTCTATTCAATATTAGTTCAAAATTGGAATCTTGTAAAGAATTTTAACAATAAAGTGTGTTTAAATTTAACATTTCATATAAATTTTTATTTTTTTTTCTTTAACTTTTGATTGTGGCAAAAAAAATCTTTTTGATTGTTATTTAAATATGCAATATTTAAATAATCAAATTAGTTTTTGTGCAAGACCTATTCCTGAAAAAATTCTTAATAGGACAAAAACTGAACTTCTTAATAAAAATGTACATAATATTGATATTTATTGCCATGCATCTGCAGATGAAGATACTATCAATTCTGCGAAAACATTTGCAGATTGGCTTATATCAAATGGGAAAAATGTTAAAATTTGTGTTCCGGAATCAGAAGTTAATGAATTGTATTTTAATACGCAAAAATACGGTTTAAAAGATTCAGATTTTATTCCTGATAAATCTGTAGTTCTGGATTTTAATGCTGATGAAAGATTGTCCGATAAATATAAAAAATTGTTTTATAAGAATAATCCTAAAAATATTATAGGATACGATCATCATTCACCGACAACTTCAAAATTAAAAGGGAGTTTTTATATTGATGATACTGCAAAATCTTGCTGCGGAATATTAACAAGATTTTTTGACGGGTTGAAAATAAAACTAAATAAAGAATCGATTAAAAGTTTATATTGCGGGATGGTAAGTGATTACAAAAAATCAGGTCTACTTAAAATTACATCTGATAAAGGTCAATATACTCTTTATAAAACCGACAAATTTTTACAAGATAAAAATTCATTAGAAGTATTTGATAAACTAGATAGTAAGTTAACCACAAAAGAAAAAAATAAAATTTATAAGCACCTAGACCCATTATCTCGTTTGAGTAATGATGAAAAATTTTTAAGAAAACGACTGTTTAAAGAAACTAAAGTAACCCCTAATGGTAAAATGGCCTATATTGTAATATCTCCTAATGATTCATTATGGCTGAAAGTTGGAATGGATACACCACGGACTTCAGAAATACTAAAAGATTTGCGTGTTAGAATAAGTGAAAACAGCCAGAATGTTCCAATGCTCACTCAAAAACAAAAAGAAAAAATGAAAAATGTAGATACTGTTGTGGCTTTTTATCGCAAAGATAATGAATATAGAATGAGCATCCATTCCCAAAGTAATTCAGCAATAAAATTAATTAATTATGTTAAAGAGAATCTGAATCCTAATATTATTGCAGGAGGACATTCGGATAGAGCCGGCGGTAAAATTGACTCTATTACAGAAAATGATACAACAAAATTTGTTAATGATTTTATAAAAGCTTCTGAAATTTTATAGTATAATTTTTTTATGAAAAATATTGTATTATTATTAGCTTCCGGAACAGGCAGCAGGTGCGGTCTCGAATATCCAAAACAATTTGCAAAAATAAATGGCAAAACTATTTTGGAATATTCTATTAATATATTTGAAGAACACCCGTTAATAGATGAAATTATCATTGTTACTAATAAAGAATACAAAAATAAAGTTATAGAATTAACAAATTCATATAAAAAGGTAGTAAAGGTTGTTGAAGGCGGTAAAGAAAGAAAAGATAGTTCGTATAATGGTGTTACTGCTATTGATGAAATAAATGCCAATGTTTTAATTCATGATGCTGCACGCCCGCTGATTACAGAAAAAATTATCAATGACTGTATTGATTCATTAAAAACTTATAGTGCGGTATGTGCTGCAGTGCCTTCCGCAGATACGATATTTGTTTTGGATGAAGATAATAATATTGAATCAATACCAAATAGAAAAATGGTTAGAAGAGCTCAAACACCGCAATGTTTCAGGCTATCTTTAATAAAAGATGCTCACCAAAAAGCGAGAAAGGATATAAACTGTTCAGTAACAGATGATTGCGGTTTAGTTTTGAATTATACGAATGAAAAAATTCATATTATAGACGGAGATATCGATAATATAAAAATTACGTATTCTAATGATATTGAATTTTTTAAATCTAAAATTTCTAATAAAAAAGACCGGTAAAAACCGGTCTTTTTTACTCGCTTTTAAATATTAATTAAGGATTTTCTTTTGCAGCTTTGTCTGCAGCTTTTGCACGTTTTAGGTTATTATGGCTATCAATAGTGCCTCCTATTGCAGCACCAACAAACATACCTATTAATGCAATACCTGCGGCTAAAGATTGTAATCCTGTTTTAAGCATTTTTCTATGTCTTACAGGTCCGAAAAAGTTTAAATCTTTTCCCATATTATTTAAAGATTTGATTAACATTCTTTTTCCAGACATTGTTTTTAATTGATTTGTACTAATTTTTGCAGCCAAAGCGCCTGATAATAATCCAACAGCGCCACCGGTAGTTCTTGCAATATGCGTAGTTTCATATTTATTACCACGCGGTGTCTTTTTAACTTGACCTTGAAATGCAACATTGTTGGTTGAGTTAGTTAATTGAATAGTCATACACACTCCTACATAATTTAGGTTTGTACACAATACTTTCTACTTAAATAATACATTATAAATAAATTTTTTGTTAGTTTGTTAATAATTATTTACAAAAATGTTATACCCGTTTTCGGCTGTAAGATTTAAGCAAATATAATAAAGCTCCGATAATAATTATTAAAGATACTATAATTGGCAGTGGAATATTGAAAATAAAAGTTGCACAATCAATTCTAAAATATTCAACAATTATTCTTGCTATTGAATACATAATTAAGTATATTGCAGTTATACTTCCTGTTTTTAATTCTTTAGTATTGAATATTAATTTATACAGCACAAAAAAGATTATTAAGTCTAAAATAGACTCATAAAGAAATGTTGGGTGAAAATAATTACAATTCATATATATGTCTGGTCTATGTTCTGATGGTATAAACAATTTCCATGGTAAATTGGTAGGATAACCAAAGGCTTCTGAATTAAAGAAATTTCCCCATCGGGCAATTGCTTGTGCCAATGGTAAAGATACAGAAAAAATATCACATAAATTTGGAAAAGATATATTACGGTGTTTTGCTTCATACCATAATGCAAATGCTCCACCAATAATTGCACCATGAATCGATAAACCTCCGCCTCTGAAATCTAATATTGCAAGCGGATGATGGAAGTAATAATGATAATCTAACAGGCAGTAATATATTCTTGCTCCTGATATCCCTAATAAAATAACTGAAGGTGCGATATCAAATATTAGGTTATTCAGTTGATAAATTTTTGTTGCAATATAATTTGAAATAAGTACACTTACACATATTGCAACAGCCATTAAGATGCCGTAATAATAAATATCCAGTTCAAACAAAGAAAATGCAATATCTCCGGGAGATGCAAATACAACCATAACTAATTACACAATCCTAATTGTTTAATTTTTTCTTCAAGGCTGTTTATTTCATTGTTTATTTCTACAGAATCTTTTGCTTCTTTTGCTTTTTCAAGGTATGTTTTATAAGACGATATAGCAGCGGTATATAATTCAATTGCTGTTGTTTTTCTCTGAGTCGGGGACATAGAAACGGCTGTATCTTCTTGATCTTGCGCATCAGCTTCTGTATCATCTGCATCATCAGAATCAATATTCTTTTCTGAAGATGCTTGAATATTCATATTTAACAATTGGTGAGCATAAGATTCTTGAGCAACAGCAAGAGAATAATAGGAATCTGCCTTGTCAGGATTAATATTTATTGCCTTTTGAAGATAATCCATTGCCTCTTTATATTTATTTGCTTTTATATATGCAACACCTAAGTTGTAATTTGTTTCATATATAGTATTGTCTAAATCAAGGCTGGCTTGTAATCGGTCTATAGCTGCTTCATAATCGCCATTATTTAAATAAACCTGTGCCTTATTATTTAATTCTTGAACTGCAAAATTATTAATACATGCAGTTGATATTACTGCTATAAATAATACTGCTACAATTAATATTGCTTTTTTCATAAAAATACCTATATCATCTATCCCGATTATGTATACAAAAACTAACTAAAATGGTTTTGTTTGATTTAATTTTAACCGCAATTCTCTAAATCTTGCAATGTCTTCTTGGGTTTTACCTGATTCTTTAAATACTGCCTGAGATGTTGGGTGTACCATCAAAACATAATCCATATGTATTTCCAAGAAATTGTATCTTCTTGGCGGTTGTTTAGAATTTCTGGAATAAATTTCAGCATTCGTAACCGCTAAAAATCTTCTTTCTTTATCATTTAATAAGTCAGTAAGCTCTCTATTTGTATTTGTATATTTTGAAACATGAACAGTACCTTTAATATCGTGGTCTGCTGTTAATATACATACTTCTATTGGAATTGTGTCATTATTTTTTGCCATTTACATATTTCCTTTTTGTATAATTTTATAATACTTCTGCTCTCTTGTCCAGTATTATTTCTTTTTAACTCTTACACCCTCTACTTCGTGTACATTTTCTATTACCAGAAATGCTTTAGGATCAATATCTTTTATTAACTGTTTTAATTTTGCCATCTCAAGACGAGAAATGACACAAAATATAATTACGTTATCAAGTCCGGAGTATCCTCCGCGGCTTCTGATATATGTAACACTTATATCAAATTCCTTCATTATAGCTTTGCCGATTTCCTTATAATTCTGAGAAACAATTCTTACGGCTTTAGAACTGTTGAAACCTTCCATTACTACATCAATTGTTCTAGAGGCAATAAAGTATGTCAGAATGGAATACATTGCTTTATCCCATCCGAACATTACACCTGCAACCATATATATAAAAAGGTTAAACCCCATTAAAAACTGTCCGACTGTCATAAAAGAAAATTTTTGAGAAAGATTGATAGACATAATCTCTGTACCGTCTAATGATGCATTATTCTTTAAGACTAAACCGACGCCTGTTCCTAATATAATTCCACCGAATACCGGAGCCAAAAGAGAATCCTGAGTAGCTATTTCCCAGTGAAACATATTAGTTGCAAGAGATAAAATAGTAACAGCATAAAAAGTTTGCAAAACGAATCTTATCCCAAGTTTATGAAAAGCTAAAACAAGAAATGGCATATTGATGATAAATATTAAAAGACCTAATTGCGCATGAGTCAAATAACTTAGCATCATTGCAACCCCAATTACACCGCCATCAAAAATTTTATGAGGAAACATAAATGATTCAAGTGCGAATGCAACTATAATTGCTCCAAGAGTCAACCAGAGTACTTGAGTCAAAATATCTTTAATTAACTCTTTTTTTGACTTATGCTTAACTTCCGGCTTTCTAAACACAATACTTATGCTCCTTCAGATTTCTTTTCTTCTTTATTTCTCATTATATTGTTTAGATTGAAAATATTATTTCTATTTATGGCTTTTTCTCCGCTTTCAACCCCTAATATTGATTCTAAATCACTCTTAAATGTGGTTAAATCTTCATATTTTTTTAAGGTACCGTCCATACATAGAGAAACATCCCCTGTTTCTTCTGATACAACAAGACAAGCACAATCACTTATTTCGGATAAGCCTATTGCGGCTCTATGGCGCGTTCCATATTTCCAACTAAGTTTTGGGTCTTCTGTCAGTGGAAGTAAAACTCCGGCTGATAAAATTTTATTATTTTTTATTACAACAGCTCCATCATGTAATGGTGTGTTGGTATGAAAAATTGTTAATATCAATTCAGTTGAAACATCGGCATTAAGTTTTGTTCCTACATCAGAATATGCTGTCGGACTATATTCGTTTTGAAAGACAATTAATGCTCCGGTTTTTGTTTTTGTTAAATATTTTACAGCTTCTACGATTTCTTTAATAACATCTATATTTTCATCTTGTGATGATTGATGAAATTTCATTCCGAATAACGTTTTACTTATATATCCCGGCTGTCCTAAATATCCCAGAAAACGACGTAATTCCGGTTGAAATATTACAATCAAACTTAATGCGATTAAAGTCACAAGTGATTTTAAAAACATACCAAGAATATTTAAGCCTATAATATTCAGTAATTCTGAAAGAATCCAGGCAAAAATTAGAAACATAAGTCCGCGCACAAGTTTTTCAGCGGATGTATGTTGAATAAATTTTTTATAAAACCAAAGTACGATTGCAACAATTATCCCGAGCTCTATAATATTTACCCAATCCAGAGAAAACTGAAAATTTGATATTTGCTGTATTGGAAATAAAAGCTTTTCTATCATCATACTAACCTATCCGGAATATTGTCATGAGAAATTAAATCTTCTAAAGTTTCTCTATATACTATAATATCAGATTGAGAATTATTTACAAGTACCATTGCAGGTTTTACCGCTCTGTTATAGTTGCTTGCCATTGAATAATTGTAAGCACCGGTATTATAAACACAAAGAATATCTCCGGCTTCCATTACCGGTAATTCAATATCCTTTATCAGAATATCACCTGATTCACAAAACTTACCAGCAATTGTAACCTTTTCTTTGTTAGTGGCATTGATCTTATTTGCGACTTCTGCAAAATATTCAGCTTCATACATGCTTGGTCTTGGGTTATCTGCCATTCCGCCGTCAATTGCAACGTATTTTGTCATATTCGGAACCTGCTTTGAACTTCCGACTGTATACAAAGTTACTCCGGCTGTAGATATAATACTGCGTCCTGGTTCAAGATATAATGCTGGAGGTTCTATTCCGTATTTTGCTATATTTTTATGCAATGAATCTAATATTACATCCGCAACATCTGAAATTGACGGAGGATTATCAGAATCTGTATATTTGACACCAAGTCCGCCGCCAATATTCATTTCATCAAGTTTTATGTTAAACTTCTTATCAATTCGAGCAATTTCTTTTACTAAAACTTCTACTTCATCATGATAACATTGAGGTTCAAATATTTGTGAACCAATATGTGCGTGTAATCCTCTTATATTAATCGTTTTATCAACTTTTAAAATATGTTCTATTATTGAATCTATTTGAGATAAATCAAAACCGAATTTTGAATCTAATTGACCGGTTTGAATATATTTATGAGTATGGCATTCAATTCCGGGTGTAATCCTCAATAGTGCTTCAATCTTACGGTTATGCTTTTTAGAAATATTAGATATTAGTTCTACTTCATGGAAATTATCAATTGAAAAACGTCCAACACCATATTGTATTGCTAATTCAATTTCATCAGGCGTTTTATTATTTCCGTTAAATAACACTTTTGACATATCAATACCGGATTTATAAAGAGTATAAATTTCTCCGGCAGAAACGGTATCAAAACCAAAACCTTCACTATCAACGATTTTGGCAACTGCTGAATTACACAAAGCCTTTGATGCATACATCATCTTGACATTGTTATAACCAGAAAAGGCATCTTTATAATCTCTGCAAACACTTCTTATTGTTTGTTCATCTATAACATACAATGGAGTACCATACTTTTTTGCTAAATCAACAGTATCGCAACCTCCAATAAGTAGGTGGTCATTATAATCAGTTGTAACAGGTTTCAGCAATTGGTTAGTACTCATAATTATATCCTTTTCTCAAATTTTTCTTATTATAAATTTACAAAAAATATTTAATGTTGTACAGGTTTGTTTAATGTATTTTTTCTACAATTTTGTCTAAATTATTAACGTTAAAATGTAAGACTTTAAAATAGTGTTTGATAAAATTAATAACAGCAGATTTATCAAAAGAACAAGATAAAGGATAATAAAATAAATCCATAGGAAGTGCAATATTAAAAGAGGGATAATAATATTCAATATTTGTATTTTCGCAGCCTAACTTTTTATAAAATTTTTGGCGCTTTTGAGTATTTAATTCTTGATAATTTATTTTTTCGACTTCAAATATGCATCCTTTTAAATAATAGTATTGTTTGAACAGTGTTTTCAGAATTTCACTTCCATAGCCGCAAGATTGGAATTCCTTATATACTGCAATATAATCAATAAGAATATATTTTTCTATATAGCAAAATAAGTATCCAACTTTTTTATTATCTTTATATGCGCTAAAAATTTTATAATTAGGATTCGCGGACATTTCCTTAAAATAGTTTACCGGTTTTAATTCTTCCACAGGAAACTGTATTTTCATATCAGAATATATTTCTGTCAGATTTTCACTATTTTCTATCAAGTTAATCATGTCTACAATTATATCCTTTTTGTAAAGTTATGTAAACAAATTTATAACATTAGTAAATTTACAATATTCATTTTACTTTAATGACGTGAAAGGATTGTGTAGGTATGCTCAATAAAATTTTTTATAAATTTATTCCATCTAAAAAATCTACAAAAGAACAAGTTGTTCAAAATAAATCTATCGAAATTCAAGAAGAATTAAATAATAATAATTATGGATTTAATCAGCCAAAATCTCATAAATGCAGGGATGCACTATTTGGCTCTCTGATGGGGCTTGCTGTCATTGGTATACCTGTAATTGAAATTATAGAACCAACCCCTAACTCAAGTAAGTATTCAAATGTCGAAGTTGAATACCCTGAGTTACAAGATGAAATAATTTGTAACCCTAGCCAATTAGCAAAAGGAAACGGTGATGATGATTCAATGGTAGAATTAAATGAAATTATGAATCTTATTGATTTTTCCGGCATGGCACAACTCCCCCAAAGTAGTCAAAAAGCAATACTAACAGTTGCTTCTGCGTATGTTCGGCCTGTTTTGGCAAATGATCCTGATGCAAAAGAAAAAATAATAAAACAAACACAAGATATTCAACAAATGGTTGATAAATTAATCTATGATGAAGTCATAAATCCGAGTAAATCTCCGGAAGAAAAACTTGCAGAATTTAAACGGAACAACATAACTGCAGATGAAATACTTGAGTTTGTGGATTTTTCTAAGCTGTTAAAATATCAAAAAGACATAAGTGTTTTAAAAGCAAATTTAAAAACTTCAATTGGTTATATTCCAAGAAAAGACTATAATTCAAATGAAAAAGCAGAAAAAGCAGCAGCAAATGCCCAACAATATGTAGATGAACTTGTCACAAAGTATAAACGTTATGGCAAAATTGCAGGAAACAGTGATTATGACCACACCTTGACAAAAGAAGAACTTATTGGCTTACTTGACCAGAGAAGTGCTGATGGAATAGACAAAAAAACTAAAACTGAAATTATTGCAAATGCGACGGCAGGTTATAAAACATTAATGTTTAAAAATATTAAAGATAATGAAATAAAAGATATGAATGAAAGAGTTTGTGAAGAAATACAAAAAGCTCAAAACAAATTTGATAATCAGGCAAATAATTATAGATTAAAACAATTTAAAGCAAAATATAGTATTGATTAAAGATATCGTTTTCTATCTTGCCCCGAAACACCGGCATATAATTCGACATATTGTTTTGCAGGGCTGGAATCAATTTTTGTCAAAAGTACTTCTTCTATTTGGAAGAATCCGACATCACCTGACATTTCAACGTCAATCTTTATCGGCTTATTTTCTCCGTGATAGATACCGATTCTATTTATTGCATTGGCAGAATACTTGTGAATATCGCCTACTTTAGGAGTAGTATTAATCGATAAAGGTATTCTTGCTCTGCCTTTTGTCATATCGCAGCCATCCGCAATCAACAAAACACCTGCTTCTGTTGAGTGTATTCTCCTTGATGACATATGTCCGATAATAGCCTCTGTTGCAACAGATTTTATGATTACACGTTTATGCAAATCATGCGGGAACAAGTGAAGTAAAGTTCTGTCAATCAATGGTTGTGCAAGAATTACAGACATTTCTTCATGCCCTTGCCGTCCTATTGCCATCCCCAAATCATGCATCAATCCGGCAAGAATAATTGCGCTCATACTGTCTTCAAAAGTCCCGATTTCTTCTTTTTCCAATGATGTCTGTATTCCGGACTCTTGCAGAATTTTTAACATTTTTATTGCATTACCTACAACCTGACGCATATGTACAGGTCCGTGGTCATTATAGCCTAAACGTTTTATAGATACATTATTTGCATACTCTTGTAATTCCTGCAATTCAAGGTCATTAAACAAATACTTTGTCAACTCTAAACACTGAGGGTATTTTTTTAATCTATCTAATATTTTTGATTCTGTGACTTGTTCTTTTACAGATTTCATTATTGTTTACCTATTTATAATTCCATAATAGCACATTTTAGGAATAAATCTACTTTAAAAAATTTCATTGACTATTTTAATACTAAAGTCATTGACTATAGGTCAATAACATGTTAATATAAATTCATAAGGAAGGTTTAATATGAATAAAAGACAACTTGCAGCACAAAACACCAAACGAAAACTAATAACAGCGGCTCTTGAACTTATTAAAGAAAACGGATTTGATATTATTAACGTTGAAGACATAACAAGAAAAGCAGGAGTGGCTAAAGGTACATTTTATACCTATTTCAAAAGAAAAGAAGATATTGTGCTTGATATAAGCAGAGTTCCATTCAGTGAAATTGTTGATGAATTATTGTTAATGGAATCAATGGAAATTACAAAAAAACTGACACATTACTGCAAACGTTTTATGGAATGTGTAGAATCCTGCGGAATAAATATCTGCCGTCAGTGGATAAGAGATGTTATTGACCCGAATCATGTTCCGAATAATAAAGACAGCCAAAAGTGGAATTTTGATGTTGAGATGCTAAAGACCATACTTGAAAATGCGGTAATGGATAAAGAATTAAAACCGGATACACCAATTGAACTTTTGACACATGTGATTATATGTGAATTATACGGAATGATGACCTGCTGGTGCATGTCTGACGGTACATTTGAGCCATTAGACTGGGTAGAACGTTTTTGTGATGTGCAGTTAGAAAAAATACTGGAGCAATTTACGGTTTAGTAATAAAAATTAAGGAGTAAATATTATGAAATACAGAAAACTTAAAGATATTGAGGTTTCTGCAGTTGGTATGGGCTGCATGGGATTTTCTCACGGATACGGAGCAATCCCGCCGGAAGAAGAATCAATAAGACTTATACATAAAGCTTATGATTTAGGCTGTACTCTTTTTGATACAGCAGAAGCATACGGGCCTTTTACTAACGAAACTCTCGTCGGGAAAGCCGTTAAACCGTTTAGGGATAAGATTATTCTAACAACAAAATTTGTACCGGTATTTCAACCGGGGCAAGATATTCCGGAAGGCAAATTAAGCAAAAAAGGGGTTACAAATGCTCTTAATGATTCCTTAAAAAGACTACAAACAGACTATATTGACATATATTATGAGCATAGAGTTCCTCTGGACAGTAATGTTGAAGAAGTTGCGGAATGGATGGGAGAATTTATAAAAGAAGGGAAAATAAGAACCTGGGGACAATCTCAATCTACTCCCGAACAAATCAAAAAAGCTCATGCGGTTACACCACTAACCGCAATCCAAAGCGAATATTCAATGATGGAAAGAATGTTTGAAAAAGACGTTATACCGTTATGTCAGGAATTAAATATAGGATTTGTAGCGTTTTCTCCTATGGCAAGCGGTTTTTTAAGCGGTAAATACAACAAAGATACTCAATACAAAGGAGATGATGTAAGGCGGGTAATTACAAGGTTTAATCCGGATAATGTTGAAAAGAATCAGCCATTGTTGGATTTGCTTAATGAAGTTGCTAAGAGAAAAGGTATTACACCTGCGCAAATTTCTCTTGCCTGGATGTTAAAAAAATATCCGCATGTTGTACCGATTCCGGGGATGAGAAAAGATGAAAGAGTTATTGAAAATCTGGGTGCTGCAGAAGTTGAATTGACAGATGAAGAATTCAAGAATATTGAAACAGAATTAAATAAAATCACAATCTATGGCAACAGAACTGATGAAGACATACATAAACTCGGGACTGTTGATGCAATCGGATACAAGGGAGAAATTATTGATGACAAATAAAAAAATATATATTATAAACGGTTCACCTCGTAAAAATTGGAACACAGCCCAAATGTGCGAAAGTTTTGCAAACGGTGCAAAATCGAAAGGGGCAGAGGTTGAAATTATTAACCTTTATGATCTTAATTTTAAAGGGTGCAGGAGTTGTTTTGCCTGCAAATTGAAAAATGGTAAAAACTTTGGCAGATGTGCCTATCCCGATGAGTTAATACCTGTATTAGATAAAATTTCTCAAGCAGACGGACTTGTATTGGCAAGCCCGATATATTGCGGTGATGTTACAGGCATGATGAGATGTTTTATAGAACGTCTTACGTTTCCGTTTTTCGAATATAAACAAGGCTATCCCTCAATAGCACCTAAAAAACTTAAAACTGCAATGATTTATACCATGAATATTTCTGAAGAACTTGCAAATCAGATGTATCCTGATATGTATAGAAGAACAGAGTTTATGGTAGAAACAGTATTTTCAAAACCTGTAAGGATTTGTGCTTATGATACATACCAATTTGACGACTATGATAAATACGTTGTTGAAACTTTTGATAAAGAGAAAAAACTAAAACATAAAGAAGAACAATTTCCAAAAGATTTACAAAAAGCTTATGATGCGGGAATTGATATGTGTAAAAGATAAGGAGAAATACTATGCAGACAATAAAATTAAATAATGGTGTAGAAATGCCTATTTTGGGATACGGAGTTTTTCTTGTAGATCCGAAAGAATGCGAAAGATGCGTATCTGATGCAATAGATGTTGGTTATAGAATGATTGATACCGCACAGGCTTATTATAACGAAGAAGGAGTCGGAAATGCAGTTAAAAAATCCGGCATAAACAGGGATGAATTTTTCCTTGTATCAAAAATTTGGATTACAAACGGCGGCGATGAAAAAGCTAAATCATCAATTGATGAATCATTAAAAAAACTCCAAACAGATTATTTGGACTTAATGTTGATTCACCAGCCTTTCAATGATTATTACGGAACATACTGCGCAATGGAAGAAGCATACAAAGCCGGTAAATTACGGGCAATCGGTGTAAGTAATTTTTTCCCTGACAGATTTGTTGATATTTCTAATTTTGTTGAAATACAGCCTATGATAAACCAGATGGAAACACACGTATTTCAACAACAAAAAAAATTAAGAGAGTATTTGAATAAATATAATACCCAATTAATGTCCTGGTCGCCGATGGCAAGAGGTGAAAACAATATATTTGATAATGAAATCTTAAAATCTATTGCAGCAAAATATAATAAAACTGTGGCACAGGTTGCATTGAGATTTCTGACACAAGAAAATGTTATTGTTATCCCGAAATCAACGCATAAGACAAGAATGAAAGAAAACTTTGAGATTTTTGATTTTACTCTTGATAACAATGATATGGAAGAGATAAGAAAACTTGACAGCGGCGAAAGTATTTTTGTAGACCATTATAGCCCTGAGTTTGCGGAATATATTATTAATTATTAATTTTACAATATTGCAGTTATCAAAATATTGATAACTGCAATTTATTTTATATTTTAATGAATCTTTTTAATAATCACTCTATGATTAACCATATCAGGGATAATGAGCTTATTATTATGTATGGTAATATCTGCCGGAGAAATACCTTTTTCATAATAAATTACTGATTCTTGTTTTGTTTTGGTATCAATTGCAAATACGGATGATGTTTTCCAATCAGATACGTATAAGGTTTTGCCGTCCTTTGAAATCGCAGCTCCGTCATATAAAGCGGCGTGGGTATTGAATTTTTCTATCGTCGGATTAAATCTGTCTTTTATTATATATATAACATTTTTATCCGTAATATTTTTATAATCTGATGGAATTGATGCAATATATAATGTGTCTTTGTATGCTGTAATTCCGTTTGGAGATGGAATATCAATCCATTTATGCGGAGTTAATGGTTTATCTTTAAGATTTATTTTATAGACACGGTTAGAATTTGTGACTGTAACATATAAATCTTTATTAACTCTTGTAATATCATTTACAGTAACATCGTTCTGGTAAAAATCTATTTTAGCGGGAGGATTTTGTAAGTTTTTCAGATTATAGATCCATAATTTATTAATATCACATATAAACAAGTTATTTTTATAAACAGTCATTGCGGTTGGTTGTTTAAGAATCCCGTTTGGCGGAATAAAATTGTGCAGTTTATTGTTTTTAAGAAACAGGATATAACCTTTATATTCATCCGAGCGGGCTTTGATATTATCAGAGCCGTAGTTGGAAATCAGGATTCCGTTTTTGTAAGGAAAAACACTTTCACAAAAACGTATCTGTGGAGCAGAATAAGATACCTGACTCATTAAGATAAAAACAAATAATAAAATTAAAACTTTTTTCATCAAGCTTAT
>CALUXV010000004.1 GCA_944324835.1 Candidatus Gastranaerophilales bacterium | reverse complement strand
TCGTGCATCATTGTATTAAATAAATCATACGCTTCACGTTTGTATTCAATCAACGGGTCTTTTTGACCGTAAGCACGAAGTCCGATACCGTCTTTCAACATATCAATATTATGCAGATGGTCAATCCATTTATTGTCCACTACACGCAGAAGAATATCCTTTTCAATATGACGCATAACATTATCATCGCCGTATAATTCTTCCGGTTCACGTTCAGGATTATACTCTTTCATAACTCCGTTATAGAATGTTATGACTTCTTTTTCGTGATCTCTATATGCATTCATCATTGCTTCTTTTAATTTGTCATACATTTCTTCAAAACGCATACTCTTGATATCATCGACTTTTATATAATCCAATTGCGGAACAATTGAATGTAATTCCTTGACCATTGTGACTAAATCATCATAAATATATTCATCAGGCGGCATTTCAGGTGAAATATAACTTTTCATCAATCTGTCAAGTTCTTGTTCCATCATATAAATAATATCTTCTGTCAGATTCCCGCCTGCAAGAACTTTTCTTCTTTGTGCATAAAATTTTTCACGCTGAACATTCATAACATCGTCATATTCAAGTACGTTTTTACGAATATCAAAGTGATAGGTTTCAACTTTTCTTTGTGCGGATTGAATTTGCTTTGTGATAAGCCCGGATTCTATTGCCATATCTTCTTCTACATTCATCATGTTCATCAAAGATACAAGCTTATCACCGCCGAATATTCTCATAAGATTATCTTCTAATGATAAGAAAAATCTTGTAGACCCCGGGTCTCCCTGTCTTGCAGCACGACCTCTCAACTGGTTATCAATACGTCTTGATTCGTGGCGTTCTGTACCTATTACATGAAGCCCGCCGACTGCAACAACTTTTTCGTGTTCTTCTGTTGTAATCTTTTTAGCCGCAGCCATCGCTTCATTTTTCTTATCTTCATAATCAGGAGTTTTCTCAGGTGTATAATGTTTTGCATCAAGCATTTCTTTTGCAAGGTATTCCGCATTCCCGCCGAGCAAAATATCTGTACCTCGGCCAGCCATGTTTGTTGCAATAGTAACGGCTCCGTAACGGCCGGCCTGAGCAATTATATATGCTTCTTTTTCGTGGTATTTAGCATTCAACACGTTATGCTTAATCCCTCGTTTTTTTAATAAATCTGAAAGATATTCCGATTTTTCAATACTGATTGTACCAACCAGAACCGGTCTGCCGATTTTATGCTGTTCTAAAATATCATCTACAACCGCATTAAATTTCGCACGTTCTGTTTTATAAATAACGTCCGGATAATTTATTCTGATATCTTTTTTATTTGTTGGTATAACCGTTACTTCAAGATTATAAATCTTGCCAAATTCCGCTTCCTCTGTCATTGCTGTACCTGTCATGCCGGAAAGTTTCGGGTATAACCTAAAAAGATTTTGGAATGTAATACTTGCAAGAGTTTGTGTTTCATCTTGAATCTTAACCCCTTCTTTGGCTTCAACTGCCTGATGCAGGCCATCTGACCAGCGGCGGCCTTCCATAAGACGGCCGGTAAATTCATCAACAATCATGACTTCACCGTCTTTTATAACATAGTCAGTGTCTTTGATAAATAATTCTTTTGCTTTTAATGCCTGCAAAAGGTGATGAGCGTATTGAGTTGAAATATCAAATAAATCTTTGCAGCCTATAAGTTCTTGTGCTCTATCTATACCTTCTTCTGACAGGATAACATTTTTATTTTTTTCGTCAACTTCATAATCAACATCTTTTTTCAATTGAGGAGCAATCTTTGCCATCAATTTGTAAGTATCGGCAGACTTTTCAAGTTTTCCGCTTATGATTAACGGCGTTCTTGCTTCATCAATAAGAATACTGTCGACTTCATCGATAATCGCATAGTTGTAAGGTCTTTGAACAAGCATGTCGATTGAGCCTGCCATGTTATCTCTTAAATAATCAAAACCGAATTCATTGTTTGTTCCGTATGTAATATCACATTCGTAAGCAGCTTTTTTATCTTCAAACTCCATTTCATCTCTGCCGCCTGATAAAATTACCCCGACAGAAAGGCCGAGAAATCTGTAAATTCTTCCCATCCATTCGCTGTCACGTTTTGCAAGATAATCGTTGACGGTAATAACGTGAACGCCTTTGCCTGTAAGAGCATTCAAATATGCAGGAAGTGTTGCAACAAGAGTTTTACCTTCACCTGTTCTCATTTCTGCGATATGACCGTTATGAAGGAAATACCCGCCAAGTAACTGGACATCAAAATGGCGCATGTTTAAAGTTCTTTTTGCAGCTTCACGAACGGTTGCAAACGCTTCCGGAAGAATTTTGTCTAAAGCTTCTTTTTCTAAAATTCTATCTGCTTTAGGGTTATCGGAAGTCGGACGATGGGATAAAATTTCTTTAAATTCGTCTGTTTTTGCCCTTAATTCTGCATCAGTTAATTTTTCAAACTCTTCTTCTAATGCGTTAATATGATCAACTATCGGCATCGCTTCTTTTATCTTTTTTTCGTTTGAGCCGCCAAGTAATTTTACTAAAAACTTTAACATGTTTTGTCCCTTCTACCCTTTTGTCTTTATTAATCATACCATAGAAATATTTATCCATATCTGCCCGACACGATAATTCTTAAAATTTGTTTTAATATTTCTTAATATAATGTTATAAATCAGCAAAAAAAAAAATTGAGAAGTATTCATGAAGTGAATGAATCAACTAACAATAAGGAGTTAATATGAATACTATTACAAGTTTTAGCCGAAATAATCAATATCAAATGAAGAACAATAACTCTAAATCAAATGTTCAATTTCAGGGTTTGAATTTAAGAATGCTTACTCCAAAAGGTAGAAGAATTCAAAGAGGAATTATGGAACATCATTCCGATGTCGCTCATCATTTAGGACAAGATGTTGAAACTATTATTGATATTACTAAAGGAGCATCTTTAAAAAAACTGGGATTGTTAGATAGATTAACAAACAGGGCTCTTAGTATGACATACGGACAACCCGAAAAAGTTAAAGAAACAGGAGATTATGCTGTTAGTATTTTCCAAAAGATAAAAAGACCTTTGAGCTCTCAAAAATATATTATTTCTCATGGACATGGTTCTATGGGAACATTAGACAGAGTTTTTACTGCTGCTCATAATGATCCAAAAAGATTTAAACTTGCTGAACGAGTTAATAGAGAAATATTAGGTACAACACCTAAAGCAAAACATCCGGAATTAACTGCTGAATTGTTAGAATCAAAAAATAGTGACAAATATGTACAAGATTTTGATAATTATAAATCATATTTATTGCTGAATAAAGATGATGAAAATGCTGTAAAAAAATTGGATTCTTTAGTTGAAAGCGGACAATATAATGCAAGGAAATATGATATTGAAGTTGAAAATAATAATATTTTTACATCAGGCGGTTTAATTGAAACACCTGTTTTAAATAGAAAAACCATAGCTGAAAATTATACACCGGAAGGAAATGCTTTTATAAACCATTTTATTAATCGTTTTGGTGTAAAAGGCGACGCTTTAAAAGCCGGAAATGATAAAGACCTTCTGGATATGTATAAATCTACAACAAAAGATAATCTTGAAACAAGACAAGCTATTTTGGATCATTTCCAATATCATAAATTCTTTAATGTTAATAAAATAGAACAACCAAATAAAGAAAATAAAGAAGTATCTGCATTAAAAGAATTATTTCAAAAAATAGAAACGGATAAACATGCTAAAAGTTTTGTTGAAAAAACAATGAACGACGATACAAATATAGGTACCGTACAAGAATATGTAGATATTCTAAATGCTGCAGAACCTAAAAAATTGGATATTTATTATTCAAATGCTAAAAATATTATGAATCAAACCTCAGGTGAAAGACGTCTTAAAGTATTGGGAAAAGAAATAGAAAATCCATTCTATAAAACTCCTGAACGTATTGAACAGGAAAATTATGAAATACAGGAAGGATATGCTAAAAAACCTTCAATAATAAGACATGCCAAAAAATATATCATTAATAAATTTAATGAACTAAAATACAGCGTATCTGGTCATTCTAAAGCAGAACATAAAAATGTTGAGATAAATCCTGAAATTGAAATTCCTAACATAAAAATAGAAGTTCCTCATTATGAAGAAGGATTGAAGAAAACTGCTACAGTAGTTCAGCCAAAAGATGCGAAAGAAATCGCTCCTGTTGTTTCAAACGCAGTAAAAACAAGTGAAGCTGCTCCTGTTGCTCAAGCAAAAGAAGTAAAAGAAATTGCTCCTGTTAAAGCTGAAATACAACAAATTGAAGAACCGGTTAAAAAGACTATAAAGATTTCTCGTTTTGCTCCAAAAGCTCCTAATGCTAAAAAGCTTGCAGTAATTAACGATGTAAACGGTATTATAGAAAAGAAATTAGGACCAAAAGTTTTGGAAGACCAAAAACGTGAATATGCAATTAAGGCAACTAAGATGCGTATGAATATGCTGCCGGAAATTTTTGAATCAATTAAAGAAACCAGAGCCGCAGATAGAAAAGCCGGCAGAAAAATGAATGTTTCTAATAAAGATGCATACTCATTATATTCAATTATAAACGGCAGAAATAAAAAATTAGTAAATTATATGCTTAAAAAACGTAATGCTGACGGAACAAGAATGTTTGATATCAAAGATATTATCACAACAGTAAGCGCTGCAGAAAAGAAAGTAAGAATGGACAAATATGCCGCTCCTAAAACATATAGAGCTGCAGATGCAAAAGCTTACTATGCAGAACTTCTTGATTCAAAAGTTCAACAATACGGAAAACTAGAACGCTCTAAAAAAACAAAATAAATTAAGAGGAAGTATAGATAAAGACCGGCTTATGCCGGTCTTCTCTATCAAAAAATGTAATCTTTTGTAATAAACACACATGTCATACATTTTTTATGTACAATGAAAAATATGTTAAAGAAATTAAAACACAAAGTGATTGTCTCTTGTCAGGCAATGCCGAGTGAACCGTTGTATAAAGAAGAGTGTATGACCGCTATGATAAAATCAGTACTCAATGGCGGTGCTCAAGGTCTTAGAGTCGCAGGTGTGCGTGACGTAAAGATTGCAAAAGCTATATCAGATGTTCCTGTAATCGGAATAACCAAACCCGAAGTTATTCCTAAAAACTGGAAAGAAATCGTCTATATTACACCGACAATTAAAGATGCAGTAGACTTAATTCAGGCAGGAGCAGATATTATAGCGTTTGACGGTACATCCCGTCCAAGACCAAAATGTACATTGGAAGAAATAATAAAGTATATAAAAATCAATCGCAGAAAAGCGATGGCAGATATATCTACACTAGAGGAAGGTATAAATTGTGCCAGATTGGGAGTAGACGTATTATCAACAACGCTTTCAGGGTATACAACACAATCCCCGATTGAAGGTGACGGCCCGGATTTCAAACTTTTGGAAGCACTGGTTAAAGAAACTGATAAACCTGTTATTTTGGAAGGAAGAATTTGGGAACCGGAACAAATAAACAAAGCGTTTGAATTAGGTGCACATGCGGTTGTAATAGGTTCAGCAATAACAAGGCCGCAATTGATTACCAAAAGATTTATAAATAATGTGGATGAAAAGTATAGAGTATAAAAATGATGGATGAAGAAATAATAACAGAAGAACAATACGAAGAAGAACAGGATGAAATGATTTATCCGAAGTTTGAAACGGATGAACATGGAAATCCAATCCGTGATGCTCGTTTTTATCCGTTTGTTAGTCGTGTAATTTCAGCCGCAAATAAAGAAATTGCATCAAAATATAAATATAACCATTACGAATAAGGAATAGTTTAATGAGAAGAGCACTAACTTTTGATATTGGCGGAACAAAAATATATCATACAATAATTGATGAAAACGGCAGTATAATAGGTGACATAGAAAAATATCATACTCCTAAATCTCTTGAAGAGATAAAGACTATCATATTAAATGCAGTAAAAAAATATGAAAATGAAGTTGATACGATTGGAATATCAACGGCGGGTGCAGTGAACAATGAAAATACACGGGTAATCAGTTCGACCGGAAACTTGGTAAGTAATTATCGTGAATTTGATTTTCAATCAATAAGCAAATTGCCTGTATATGTTGAAAATGATGCAAACTGTGCAGCCTGGGCAGAATATGAAATCGGAGCATCAAAAAATTGCCCTTATTCAGTAATGATTACACTTGGAACAGGTGTTGGCGGCGGTATTATAATTAATAACAAAATATATAAAGGTAAATCAGGGGCTGCCGGTGAAATGCATTTTAAGATGTATTCTGATAAACGCAGAAAATGCACATGTGGTGCTTATGATTGTTTTGAAGCTTATGCATCAGGAACCGGTTTGAAAAAAACTGCAGAGGAAATGAGCGGAAATCCTGATATAACAACTTATGATGTTGTTGAAGGTGCTGATAAGGGTAATCAATTAATGAAAGATATTCTTGCTAAGTGGCAAAAACATATTACACTGGGTATTATCGGATTGGCTAATATATTTGATCCGGATTGTATAGTATTATCAGGTTCAATGGCTCAATTTGTTGATACAAAAGAAGTCGAAAAAGAAGTAAATAATGAAATTGTAACAACCAAAACTTCTATTCGTCTTGCAACTGCAGGTAATTATTCCGGCATGATTGGTGCAGGATTACTGGCTATAAAATCACTTGAGGGTTGAGATGGGTAAAGCAAAAAAAAGAAGTCTTGCCCTCGGGATAAACAATAAATTGTCTAACCTTACGAGGGATGAAGCTATAACACAAATTGTACATAATATTGAGCAAAAACAAGAAGCTATAGAATTAATAACTTTATTTGGAGTTACCGCAGAAGAATTATTAGAAGCAGGTGCTTCTTATGAAGATGTTGTATCCTTCGGGAGAATAATTACATGATAAAATTTTTAAAAAACTGGGTAGTTATTACAAGGGCTTATGCTCTGCCAATGACTATTTTTTCCTGGTTCGCAGCTTTCGCTTATTCTCTTACTCGGGAAGGGAATTTTGTATATGGAATACTCTCTCTCTTAGGAGTTTGTATTGTACATCTGGGTGCAAATATGTTTGATGATTTTATAGATTATCACATGCTGCCCAAAAAATATGATGAACAAAATAAGTTGATATTATTAAATGCTCAGCAAAACAAATGTAGTTATATTACTGATTCAATAATTACAATTAATCAATTATTGCTTGTGAGTATTATATTTTTTGTTCTTGCTTTATGTATTGGTATTTATTTAGCTTGTCAAACAGGTTTAGGTGTTTATATATTTATGTTTCTGGCAGGAATTCTGGGAGTATTATATCCTTTACTCGGGAAATTCCGCTTATGTGAATTAGCGATTGCTTTAATATATGGCCCTCTTTTATTCGGTGGTGTAAATTATGTTATGACAGGCAGTTATGATTTGAATACGTTAGTTGTGTGTATACCTACAATGTTATTTACGGTTAATCTTTTATATACTGATACAATGCTTGATTATGATATTGATATTAAGGAAAAGAAGAAAACTATTGCAAATCTGTTTAGAAATAGATTTGATAGTTATAAATTTCATAAAATACTGTTAATATTGAGTTATTTATCGGTACTATTAGTTGAAATATTTGATATTACGGACTGGGAAATACTTTTTACTTGGGTTACTTTCCCGATGGCTGTAAATTTATTAAAATCCATGAAACAATACGTAGATTGCCCGAGTAATAGTGCGGAAGAATTTATGTTAAGAATGTATCAGGCGAGAAATTTAATGATATGTTTTTCTCTTATTTTTGGGGTAATATTATTATTAAGTGAAGGTTAGTTAAAATATGAGTCAGGGTTACAGAGAAGATATAGGAAAGGGCAGAGTTATAGATGTAATTACATCTATGAATGGCGGCTATCTTTATGACATGCCTGTAACTCGTCATGTACTTTGTGATTATACAATGTTTACCAAAACCCCTGTAATATTAAATATTTCAAATTCAAAAATAAAAGAATTATGATTGGCAATTTATCTGGTTTGGTTTAAAATAGAATTGTAATTTAAGGTCGAAAATATGAAATATTCAAAATATTCAGCTGTAATAATAGGTAGCGGTGTGTCAGGTTTGTTTTGTGCCCTAAAGATTGCACAACAGATAAAACTTCCTGATGGACTTTTAGTAATTACGAAATCAAACTTCGGGGAAAGTAATTCCAGATACGCTCAGGGTGGTATAGTTGGAGTTATGCATTCTAACAAAGATGATTCTGTTGAACTCCATACAAAAGATACTCTTAAAGCCGGTGCCGGTCTGAGTGACATGGATGCAGTAAGATTTATTTCTGAAAATTCAGATGAAGTAATAAATGATTTAATTGATTTTGGTGTTGAATTTGATAGAGATGAAAACGGAGAGCTTACATATACACTTGAAGCAGCGCATAGTGTAAGAAGGATTCTTCATGCCGGCGGTGATGCGACAGGAAGTGTAATAGAAAAAACTCTCTGCAAGAGAACAAAAGAAAATCCAAATATTGATATAATGGAAGATTCTATTGTAACAGAACTTTTAATAAATACTGACAGCGAATGTAAAGGATTAATAACCTATAATTCATTAACAAATGAGTATCAAACGATATATTCATCAGCAATTATTCTTGCAACCGGAGGAATCGGACAATTATATAAATACACAACAAATCCGACAGTTGCAACAGGGGACGGGCTGGCATTAGCATATAATGCAGGGGCGATTTTGCAGGATATGGAATTTGTACAATTTCACCCGACAGCACTTTGCATTCCTGATTCTAAAAAAAGGTTTTTAATCTCGGAATCTGTCAGAGGAGAAGGTGCAAAGCTTGTTGATAAAGACGGTATTGAGTTTATGTCTGAATACCACGAACTTAAAGAACTCGCACCTCGTGATGTTGTAACCCGTGCTATTTTTGACAGAATGCATAAAACAAATGCAGATAATGTATTTTTAGATGCAACAAAAATTCCTGCAGAAAAACTTGCAAGAAGATTCCCTACAATATCTAAAGTTTGTAAAAAATATAATATAGATATGTCAAAGGATTTGATACCTGTTGCGCCTGCTGCACATTATATGATGGGCGGTATAAAAACAAATCTTGAAGGCAGAACTTCAATTAGAGGTTTATACGCAATAGGTGAATGTGCATCTACAGGTTTACATGGTGCGAACAGGCTTGCTAGCAATTCTCTTCTGGAATGTGTTGTATCTGCTCATGAACTTGCGAATTATCTGACATTTGTAAATCTTGTTCCTCCACGGAAAATTGATGAAAGTATTAAGCAGGTTATTGATAGTTATTCTATTCCGATGAGTGATGTTGACTATGATATCGATTCTATGAAAACAGAACTGGAAGACATTATGTGGGAAAATGCCGGAATTCTCAGAACGGAAGATTCCCTTCTCAAGGGTTTGGATTTGATATATAGATTAAAAAGCAAATTTGATAGAAAAACAAAATGTTTGAACAAAGCAGAATATGAATTCAGAAATATGCTAACTGTTTCTCAATTAATAATAAAATCTGCCCTGAAACGCTGCGAATCAAGAGGGGCACATTGCAGATTGGATTATCCTGAAACATTAGAAATGGGAATTCATAATTGTATTATAAAAGGTCAAGGAGAACCTAGTTTTGTTAAATAAATTTTTGATAGAAGAACATGTTAAGCAAGCTCTTAAAGAAGATATCAGTTTTGAAGATATAACAACTGATAATCTGGTTTCAGAAGATGATATACTTGAATGTTCTTTAAATACAAGAGTTGATGGAATATTTTGCGGACGTGATGTTTTTAAAACAGTTTTTGAAGTTCTTGATAAGAACATTGAAATAAGGTTTTATTTTAATGATGGCGATGAAATAAAAAAAGGTGATAAAATTGCAGATATTAAAGGTTCTGCAAGAGCAGTTTTGACCGGAGAAAGAACTGCTCTTAACTATGTTCAAAGAATGTCAGGCATTGCAACTGAAACCAGAAAGTATCAGGATATAATAAAAGATACAAAAGCAAAAATCGTTGATACCAGAAAGACAACTCCTTGTTTCAGAATATTTGAAAAATATGCAGTAAAAACCGGTTGCGGCTCTGTTCATAGATTTAATCTTTCAGATTGCGCAATGATTAAAGATAATCATGTAAAATTTGCAGGCGGTTTAACAAATGCGATTAACATTTTAAAAAAATCACTTTCTCATGCACATAAGATAGAAGTTGAATGTGATACATTGGCTCAAGTTGATGAAGCTTTATTATGCGGGGTTGATATTATCATGCTTGATAATATGCCTTTAGATAAAATGAGAGAGGCAGTTCTAAAAATAAACGGAAAAGCTGTTGTTGAAGCTAGCGGCAATGTTAACCTGACAACATTAAAAGATATTGCATTAACAGGAGTTGATATAATATCTTCCAGCGCAATAGTTGCTAAAGCTCCAACACTTGATTTAGGTTTGGATTAAGAGTCTGCGCTGATGTTTGGAGTGCTTTCCCAAGATTCTACTTCTTCATCATAAGCTGTCTTTGCGTCTTTGATAGAAGTGTCTGCTATACTGTTTGGAACTCCATATCTTTCTGCAGCTTTAGTATCATTAGCAGTAGCCTGTATTTCTCTTAATTTCTTGAATAAATCATAAAATTTTTCAGGTCTGTTTGCTTCTTTAGTATCTTTTAAGTTTTTAACAGCTGTGTCAATTGCTGCTTTATCAGTATCAGATGCGATTTTTTTCAAATCTTCTGCTTTTTCAAATATTGCTTTTGACAATTTGTCATAATTAGCAGTAATTAATGGATTCCACATTTCAGATTTACCGGTTGAAAATTTTTCATGTCTTATGTAATTTCCGATAACGTCTAAAACATTATTTTTATTTATAGAAGAAGTATTAACTTCGAAGTTATCACCCGGAACTTTTTTAGCAATTGCTTCTGCCCAGTTATTTGCAATATTAGCAGCACTGGTTTCTATATTTTTGCGATCTGCTTGATAAAGCTTTTTCGCTGCTTCATTTAATTTATCAGCATCAATTTGTGACATTAGTTCATCAAGTTTTTCTATACCTTTTTTATAGTCATTTCCCATTTCTTTTCTGATTTTAGCAATTTCATCTTTATAGTCGCCGCATTCTATGATAAGTTTTACTTTTCTTTCAAATACAGCTTTGTCAGAATTATCTACTCTATCAGCATCTACAGTTGTAGTATGTTGAGTTGGAGGTGTAAATGTGATTCCTGAAGTTGTTCCAAAATTAAATTTTAATCCGGAAAACATATAATTAGCCGGATTTATACCATAATGCATAAGAGTATCCATTGTGATTTTATTATTATATCCGCTTAAACCTATGTCAAAATTTCTTAATGTCCCATCTGAATAGTGAGTTGGATCGGTTAAAGTCCCGAACATTTGTAATCCGAATGGAACAGGCGGCATTGTATAACTATTTCTAATATCAAAGAAATTTATAGGAGCAAATTCTGCACCTGTCCAAAAATTATTTGTTAATGCTAAAGGTATTCCCATATATTCCAATCTAACATTCGCACTTGGTGTCGGATCTACTAAATTAGCAAAGGTATGATTCCCAAATCTATAAATATCGTAATTGCTATTTAAATCTGTAGTAAAATACCAAGAACTAGCCATAATTTTATCTCCTAAATATCCCTTGTATATAAATAAAGTTTTTTGTTATGTGATAATTGCTTAAATTTGATAAAAATGTAAACAAACCGTAACAAAGCTGATGATATATTACGAATTGTAACAAATTTGACAAAAAATTAATCAAAAAAGGCAATTTTTTATTCTCTAAATACTTTAGTAAAGTATAAAGCTCTCTCTTCTTATTTAAACGGACAGACCTTGATAACACAAGGTCTTTTTTTTATCTTTGATACGGATTATAATTACTCTTTGGTCAATAATGTATAATTCCAATAAAAAGGGACACAAAAGTGCCCCTTAAAATGGAGTTTAACTAACACTAATAACCTTTTGTAAAAATTAGTATTATGAACTTACTAATCTCATCGCTTCTTCTAACAATTCTTTGTTTGACTTAATCAAAGCGTTTACAAGTTCCATTTGAACTTTTGCCTGTTGATAGTTCGTCATATTACCTTTAAAGTCTGTATTTGCTTGTTCTAAAAGCCCTGAACGGATTGAGCCTCTGCCGATTACAGGTTTACCGGATTCGTCTGTTTCAACAAAATATCCTTCTTTTACCTCATAAAGTCCGCCCGGATTATGGAAGTTTGCAGTTGCTATTTTGTATAACGGAACAGAACGTTTACCGCCGTCAGCTTTACCATATATTGTACCGTCTTCTTTTATTTCGTATTCGTCATATTTCCCCATAAACTTACCGTTATTCGGGTCAATCCACATTTTTATATTTGTTGTCGGAATACTTAATGCACCGCCTTTTAATGCTGTTTCTTCATATAAATCCGCACTTATGGATTTTGTGCCTGCCATTATTTCTCCGTTGTCATTCAGGATATAACCTTGAACTGTATCACCGTTTTTGGCACGATAAATACCTTCCGAATCAAATGTAAATTCGCCTAAACGGGTATAGGTTGTTTTCCCTTCAGGATTTCTGGTGATGAAAAATCCGCTTCCTTCAAAGAACACGTTTTCGTTAGAAGTCCCAGGTGTTGATTTACCCTGTCCCTGGTTTTTTAAAGGGTTGTCAACAATAGCACCGCCTAAGAAAGTACTAAACGTTACTTTGCTCTCTCTGAAACCCGGTGTATACTGGTTCATCATGTTATCGGTTAATGTTTCCATCCAATGGGTTGTTGCTCTTTGGGTGTTTATCGCCGTTGTAAACGAATCATACATAGGTGATTCTCTCCTTTATATTAGTGTATCGTTTTGTTAGTTTTTTCTGCAGCCTGTATGGTTTTTATTACTTCCTGCATGTCTATGTGTGTATCATTATCTGAAGTTGAGGTATACTCTATACTATCGTATTTGATACCTTCCTCTTCAAATTTTTGTCTTAAGATGTATAGATTATTCTTTAACCCTTCTTCCAGCTCTTTGCTTGATGTTAAGAAATTTGCTGAGATTTTTCCTTCCACATCTATTTTTATAATGACGGAAATTTCGTTGTCAAAATCTATACGAAAAACTTTTTTATTTATTAACGAATCTTTAAGTAATGAGAGGAATTTTGCTGATAATAATGACGGATTTTCTTTGTCCTCAAAATTAAAATCTGCAGTCCCTTGTTTTAAAAGATTGATAATATAATCCACATCTTCTGATGATAAATCAGAAGCATTTATTGTTCTTATTTTATTCTTGCTTTCTTCTATTACCTGCGCCATTACAGATTCAGCTTTTTTTATTTTGTAAGAGTCGTTAACTTCTATTTGTGCCTGATTATGGATACTTTGGATTTCTGATAAAAGTTCCATATCTTCTTCTCCGTTTCGGCTGTAATCCTCATCCGAAAGCGGTTTATATTCGCTGTTTTTTCTCGCCATTGCAAGGTTTTCTTCATCTGTTGAAAGAATTGACATATCTTCCAAGAGTTCTTCTTGAGTTTCATGCAGCGTGTCATCTTTTTTGCTTTTTTTAGAATCTGACATTTTTTCTTCGCTTGTACTCAAATCAATAGTTGTTTCAAACGGTTTATCTTCTTGTTCTTCTTTTTTCGGAGTATTTGACATTAATTGTACAAGTCCAGAAAGTTCATCAACTGTTTCAGAAACGGAACCTGTCATGTTTTCAAGTTCTTTTTTGCTTTTTGAAACGTGTATCGGCGGCATATTAACCTTAGTCGATATATCCATCAGTTTCAACACATTTCTGGCATCTGCGTCCGGTTTCTTATCCGCAGGAGATTCTTGTTTTTTATTGTGTGCGGCAGTTTCCGCTTCCGCTGTTCGTTTTTTAGCGATAGCTTTGTTTTCTTCGTCTGTCGAAAGTATAGATTCGTCTTCCCTAATTTCTGCTTCTGTTTCCCTTAGTTTCCCTGATAATGTTTCATCTTTTTCCAGCATAGAAGAGAATCCTTCTCCCTCAAAATCAAAATTTTGATTTGATTGGGATTTGAGTTTATCTTCCTTTACAGGGGTATATGTATTTATTCTGTCTGCAAACATAAAGGAATCCTCATTCTATAACTAGAATATCGGTATAAAAAGGAGATTCTTTATTAGTTTAAAAAATATTCCTCTTTATAGAGTAGGTTGCTATATGATATTTAAGGTTTTTTTTAGAAAAACCAATATTCAAAATTATTTATATTGAATTGCTTGAGAAATATGTGTTTCTGAAATCTTTTCAGAACCGTCCAAATCTGCAATTGTTCTTGCAAGTTTCAATATGCGATTATATTTTCGGCCTGAAAGCTGGTATATTTTTGCGGCTGTTTGCATCATTTCTAATGATTTATTAGAGAGTTCACAATATTTTTTGATTAATTTATTGGACAGTTCAGAGTTGGTTAATATTCCGTCATTTTTATATCTTTCAGCCTGCATTTTTCGGGCTTTTATAACTCTTTTTCTGATTTGTGCAGATGGTTCACTTTCTTTTGTATTAATTAATTCTTCGGTTTTTAAACGGGGTACGTTTATTATTAAATCAATTCTATCAAGTAAAGGTCCTGAAAGTCTGGATTGATATCTTTGAATCTGGGTTTCCGAGCAGGTGCAGTGTTTTTCTTTGTCACCTAAAAAACCGCATGGACAAGGATTCATAGCTCCTATTAGCATAAATTTTGCCGGATATTTTATTGAATATTTGCTTCTTGAAATAACAATTTCACCGTCCTCCAGCGGTTGTCTTAAAGTCTCAAGAACATTTCTCGGAAATTCAACCATTTCATCCAAAAATAAAACTCCTCTGTGCGCAAGTGTTATTTCTCCCGGTTTTGGATTTGTACCGCCGCCTATGATACCTGTTGCAGATGCTGTATGATGAACAGGTCTGAACGGTCTTTGCGTAATTAACGGTTTATCTGCGGTAAGGAGACCTGAAACACTGTAAATCCTTGTAAGTTCAAATGCTTCTGATAATTCCAGCGGAGGAAGGATAGATGGAAAACATTTTGCCATAAGAGTTTTACCGGAGCCGGGAGAACCTGTCATTAATAGATTATGTCCGCCGGCTGCTGCGATTTCCAGTGCTTTTTTTGCTTTTTCTTGACCTTTTACTTCTTTAAAATCGTATAAATATTCTTCTCCAGAGTGTTCAAAATACTCTTCTATATCGACAAATGTAGGAGTAATAGGTGATTCTGTAAAATGTCTTACAATATCTCCAAGGTGTTCTATACCTATGACATTTATTCCTTGAACAAGTGCGGCTTCTTTCGCATTTTCTTTCGGGACAAATACGGTTTTAATATTTTGGTTTTGTAATTCACTGACTAAAGGTAAAATCCCGTTTACAGCACGTAATGAGCCGTCTAAAGAAAGTTCTCCGATAAACGCATTATTTTCTGTAGCTTTTTCATCCAACAATCCTTCTTCTAAAAGTATTCCAACTGCCATCGGAAGGTCAAAGTTTGTACCTTCTTTCTTTATATCTGCCGGGGCAAGATTTATTACTACACGTCCTTTTGGAAAACTAAATCCTGAATTTTTAATCGCTGAACGTATTCTTTCTTTTGCTTCTGATACAGCATTATCCGGCAGTCCGACAATACTAATATTTGGAAGAGAGTTGATAACATCAATTTCTGCCTCCACAAGATAAGCATTTATCCCGTAAGTCGTTGCTGTTATACATTTACAAACCATAAAATTATAATATAACAAAACAATAAAAGCGTAAATAAAAATATCTGAAGATTAATTATAAAAAAATTAATTATTTTTAATTATGTTTACAAATTTTGTTACAATTTGCTTGACAGTATCAAATCCTCTAATAATGTGTCTTTTGAACAAAATATAAAGTGAAAATAAAATGCAAAATGTAAAGAAATGTTACAAAAATATATCAAAAGTATTTACAAAATAATTAAAGTATGCAAGAATGAGTATGTAAGAAATAAGTACGAAGGTTATATTAAACAACAACTATTACATAGGGTTTTGTAATGCCCGAAACAACAACTATCTACAATTTTTTACACAAATCAATTTACATCTCCTTGTAGATTGATAAAACAATCCAGACTATCACAATATATAATAATTTGGCTTATTGCTCAAAACTTTCGAGATTAGTCGAACTGTTTGTGTTGGGTTAGTTTGGCAAAACAGATAAGGAAAGACAACATAACAGGAAGTTAATATAAATTTCGAAAGGAGATTGAAAGGTTATGGCACTCACAATCAACACAAACATGGGCGCGCTTCAGGCCCAACACGCATTGAACAATGCGACCAATTCACTGAATGCATCAATTGAAAGGATGACTACCGGTTACAAAATCAACTCTGCATCAGATGACGCAGCTGGTATGGCTGTTGCAACCAAAATGGAAACAAAATTAGGTGCAGTATCTGTAGCAGAATCAAATGCTGAATTAGGTAGTTCATTATTAAATACTATTGAAGGTAACTATGGTGTAATTCAAGATCACTTGCAACGTATCAGAGATTTGACCGAACAGGCAGCGAACGGTACTTATGCAACTGACTCAAGAATCGCACTTCAATCAGAAATTGAACAAAGGTTAGATGAAATTGACCGTGTAACAAGAAACACTGAGTACAATGGTATGTACTTGTTATCTGGTGTTGACGCACAAGGTAACGATCTTGATATTGCTGTAAATGGTCTTGATTTGCAGGTTGGTATCAATTCAAGTATCGATTCAGTTGTTACATTAGATGCAAGTTTATTCCGTTCTTGTTTATCATCTTCATTACTGAACTTTGGTGAAAGAACATCTGCTATTACAGGAGAAGGTGTTCTTAATTCAGATTTACGTGAAGTAGATATGGCTGCAATAGATACGAAAACTGACTTTGCAAAATTATGCGCAGGTTTAGCAACTGTTGGTGATGCATACGGACAAGTAGATGTTCCTGATCCGAATGATAAAACTACTGCAGCTGCTGATACTGCAACAGACTTAGCAGGTACATTCGGTGCAAACCAGATGTTAGCGGTAATCGACTACGCATTAGCAGATATATCTGATAGAACAACATTATTAGGTGCTACTCAAAACAGAGTTGATTCAGCAACTGAAGCATTACAAGTTCAATCAGATAACTTGACATCATCTT
This sequence comes from Candidatus Gastranaerophilales bacterium, assembly GCA_944324835.1. Taxonomy (GTDB): domain Bacteria; phylum Cyanobacteriota; class Vampirovibrionia; order Gastranaerophilales; family Gastranaerophilaceae; genus UMGS1585. The sequence goes on along the minus strand of CALUXV010000004.1, from coordinate 55,852 downwards.
TATCTACAGTAAGAGACGCAGACGTAGCAGCAGAATCTTCTGCTTATGTATCAGCACAGATACTTCAACAAGCATCTGCTACATTATTGACAACGGCAAACCAAACACCGTCAATTGCGTTGAACTTACTATAATTAATAGGATAAAGAAATATGAGAAAGTTAATAAAAAGTATAAAAATCTAAACTTAGCTGTTGATTGTGATATGAAACGGCAGAACTCCAAACAAGTTCTTGCCGTTTTTTTTATTGTTTTTGATTGGAAAATACTAATAACAAATTTGACTTAATTATAATATTCATATATTCTAATATGTATGAATACAGAAGAATATGCAGAAATATTTAAAGCTTTATCGCATCCTCTAAGATTAAAAATTGTATGCGGGCTTTTAAAAAAAGACAGTTGTAATGTTAATACAATGTCTGAGAAGTTAAATATTGCACAACCAACAGTTTCTCAGCATTTAAATATTCTTAAAAATGCAAATATTATAACAGGGTGCCGGAATGGTAACCAAATATGCTACAAAATCGACAACCCTGCTGTTAGAAAATTATTTGAAAATATAAAAATTTGTGACAACTGCTCTTAAGCAGTGTATTTGTTTAAAATTGATGTAAGTTGATTTTGTGAATGTAAACCGGAAAGAGATTCAACAACTTTTCCGTTTTTAAATACCATCAATGCAGGAATGCTTGTTACCCCATATTCCATTGATTTTACCTGTCCTTCATTAACATTGATTTTAGCGATTTTTGCCCTGCCGGTAAATTGTTCAGCTACTTGAGACATTATTGGAAGCTGTTTTCTGCATGGGCCGCACCATGTTGCGTAAAAATCAACTAATACCGGTAAATTACTTTCTTTTACTTCACTATCAAAATTTAAATCATTAAGTTCAACTACGTTAGTCATATTAATCCTCCTATATATCTATATTCTAATATTCATATATTCATAATAACATATGTTTTTATTTTGTCAAGGTTGAAAGATTGATTAACTAAAATTAATCAGTCAATTCTTTTTTCCACTGATTATAAAAATATATGCCGAGTAAAAGATAAATAAACCAAACAAGAATTGTTGAATAGATTTTACTTCCATTAAGTGCTATATTCAGCCACATAATAAAAGTTAAACCATTTACTATTATCCATACTGTCCATTGTTCAATGGCTCGTTTAACAGTAAGATACATTGCTAAAAGAGATAAAACAGTTGTAATACCGTCGAATAAAGGGTTATTATCATTAAAATAAATTAATAAAAATATAACCGCAATACATGCCGGTATAGTAATTAATGTTAATAAAATAGTTTCTTTTGAGGATAATTTTGTTTTGTATATTTCATTTGTAGTTTTTTTAAGATGTTTTTTCCATTGGAATATTCCAAGAATTTGCATAGGAATATAATAAAAAAGATTAAGGTAAAGATTTCCGTATAGTGCATTTTTGAGTGATAGATAGCTATATAAAACAGAACTTATTAATCCGAAAAAGTAACATGAAATTTTTCCTTTGCCTGCAATTATTGTATAAAGCAGTCCGCAAATGGCATATACTACAGCAATTGGACTATCATGCAAAATCAGCGCATTAAAAAAGACAATAACGAGGATAAAACAAAACCAGAATAGTTCTAATTTATTCCATCCTGAAAACTCTAATTTTACAAAATGTTTAATATCTGATAGATTCATTTTACTTTTCATTATTTATGTTATCTAATAAAAATACATGAATGTAAAATTAACAGGACAAAGTTTTTATAAAAACAAACTATTACACAAGGGATTGGAATTTGCAGCAAATAAAAGCGGAACATTTATGGCCGGAACTGCTCTTGTGTTTTCTACGCTGCGTCCTTTATCAATTCTTGCTACACCAAAGACTGATAGGGAGAATAAAAAACTTGCCTGTGCAAAATCAATAGCATCAGCCGGTATAAATTATACTATTATATATGGTTTAACAAATCTTCTTGCAAAAGGGATAAAGGGAATTGAGGAAACTCCTTCAAAATATTTGAAACCCGCCACGATAAAAAAAATGCAAGAAGCAGGTAAACCTTTATCAGCTTCTAAAAAGTATCAGTTTATTGCGCAGCTGTATAAACTGGGTTTAGGTGTTGTTCTTGCTATTCCAAAATCAATCTTAACCTGTGCATTAATTCCTCCGATTATGAATAAATTCTTTAAGAATAAAAAAGAAATTCAGTCTGATAAGATTAAAATTAATCGTCAAAATGTTAATAATACTCCTTCGTTCAAAGGTTTAAATCCAATATCCAAAAGTATCGGTAAAACTATGGATAATCCGGTAATGCAAAAATTTGCCGACAAATTCAAAGATTCAAATTATGCAATGCATATTCCGGTCATTGGTGATATTCTGGCAACAGGTGCATTTATACGCCGGACTAATAAAAATAAAAAAATTAAAGAAAATAGAAAGCAGGTACTAAACTATAATGCCGCAATTTCAACAGGTTTGAGTATTGGAGTAAGTTATATTGCAGATGGTCTTTTAAATAAACCTACAGAAAAATTTATAAAGAAATTTTCAGAAATAAATAAGGGCGAACCTAAACTTAATAAATATATTGAAGGGATTAAAATTGCTAAGCCAACTCTTATAATGGCAGGAATATACTATCTTGCTATCCCTTTAATCTCTACATTCTGGGCAGAAAGAATAAAACCTGTAAATAAACACAGTAAGATTAGTTAGTGTTTAATACTTTATTTTTTTCCTTTATTTAATTTATCAATCAATAACCTTGCTGCGGATAATAAAGGGTCAATTGTTGTTGAAAACGGAGGTGCATAAGTCATATCTGCTCCAGCAAGTTCTTCAACAGTAAGTCCGTTGAGAAGTCCTATTGAAAGTGTATTAATCCTTTTATCGGCATCTCCGCAGCCTATAGCTTGTCCTCCCAATAATTTATGGGTTCTTTTATCTGCAATAAGTTTAATTGTAACATTTTGAACTTCCGGCATGTAACCTGCTTTATCTTTTTTGGTAAGTATTACTGATACCGGATCAAATCCCCATTCAGAGGCTGTTTTATCGGTTAATCCGGTTGTAGAAATGGTGAGTGCTAAATATCTTGTGACGGCAGAACCCAATACTCCTTCAAAATCCTCAATATATCCTGCAAGATTAACAGCAGCGCATCTTCCTTCTTTATTTGCATTTGTACCAAGAGGCAGCCACATTTGCCTGTGTGAGATAATATTTGTTTCTTCCACACAATCTCCGCAGGCATAAATATTTTCAATATTTGTTTCCATACGGCTATTTACTTTTATTGCTCCGGTAACTCCAATAGTAATACCGGCTTCTTGCGCAATATCTACTCTTGGTCTTACACCTGCGCACATGATAACCATATCGGTATAAAATTTTTCTCCGTTTGCTGTTACAACTTCATTTACTTTATCCTGTCCATTGAATGAGATAACTGAATCATTTGTTATAATTGTTGCGAAATCACCGCTTGCTGATAAAATATATTCTGTTATTAGTTTTGCAATGTCATCATCAAAGATTGACATAACATGCGGTGATGATTCTATTAATGTTGTAGGTATATTATTTTTTACTGTAGCTTCTAAAATTTCGATGCCAATATATCCGCCGCCGACAATTGTTATATGTTTTGCGCTTTTCATTGCTTCTTTAATAGCTATACCGTCTTCTATAGTTCTTACTTTATATACATTTGGCAAATGAATGTTTTTTATATCTGGCATAAACGGTTGTGCACCTGTTGCAATAACAAGTTTGTCATAAGCTACAGGAAACTCTACATCATTTGTTAAGTCTTTAACAATAATTTTTTGTGTTTTGGGGATAATTTTTATTACACGGTTTTGCAAATGTACATTAATATTACTCTTTGCAAATTCTTCGGGGGTTCTTACAATCAGTTTTTTATAATCATCAAAATTCCCCTGAATATAATAAGGAAGTCCGCAAGCAGAATAAGATACGTGCGTATCTTCCGTATAAATATCTATTTTGGCATCCGGGAGTAACCGTCTGGATTTGGCGGCAGCTTTTGCTCCTGCCGCAACTCCGCCTATTATAACAATATTCATATTAGTATTATTATGCTTTTTTAATTAATGACAATAGTCATAAGTATGAGTAGATATAACTATTTTTATACAAGGTTTATTAAGAATTCGTTACAAACTGGCAAAAAATAGTATTAGTTTGTTTTAATAAAAATATGAAGTTAGGTGTGTTCAGTTATAATACAATGTGTTCTTCTAATCTTAATTTTAAGCGTAAGCTTAAAGAAGAAGAAAAACCTCAAATGGAAGCTGATATGAACAAAGCTTTTGATTATTTGGGGGTTAAAAATCGTGCATTAATTATTCACGGTTCTGTTTATCCTGATTCAAAGGCCGGAGCAAAAAACTACTACACCAAAGATCCGATTATAAGAAATCATTATGTTGGCTCTCCTTATAATCAAAGAGATTTTAATAAAATGGCTAAGATGCATGGATTTAATTGTGTACAACTAGGTCCGAATGGTGAACTATGTAAAGGAGATAATTCTCCTTACCGTGCATCTATTTATGCTAAAAATCCTATATTTATAAACTATGGGGAACTTACAACAGATAAATATGCAAATATTTTATCTAAAAAAGATATTGAAGAAATTAATATTAAACCGGAACCATCAGGTAAAAATTATGAAATGTCTGATTTTGACGAAGCAAAAGAAGTTAATCGGATTTTGATGGATAAAGCTTATAATAATTTCCAGAACAAATTAGAAAATGGTGATATTAAAGCTCAAAAGTTAAATAACGAATTTAATGAATTTAAAAAAGAAAATAATGACTGGATAAAGAAATATGCAGTATTCCATGTTTTATCCGATATTCATGAAACGGATAATTTCCATATCTGGGATAACCCTGTAGATAAACATCTTGTTACTTTGCAAAAACGTGGAAATGCTGATGCTCAAGACAGATGGAATACAATTACAGAACGTTCGGAAAAAGATATTAATGAATATATGTTTACCCAGTTTCTTGTAGATAAACAAGAAAAAGCAGATAAATTAGAACGTGATAAAGATGGTATTAAGTATATCGGCGATTTATTAGTTGGATTCTCATATGCGGATGAATGGGCTCATGAAGATGCATTCTCTCCGGGTTGGAAAATAGGTGCAGAATATGGCGGTCCTTGCAACTCTCCTCAAATATGGAATAATCCTCTGCCTGATCCAAAAAAATTGTTTAATGAAGACGGTACATTAGGTGTATCAGGAAAACTCCTTTATAACAAAGTCAAACGGGCAACAGAAAATGTCGAAAATATAAGAGTTGATAATGTTATGGGGCTTGTTGATCCTTATGTTTATAAGGCTGATACTGTTCATATGGTTGTAGGTGTTCAAGATGGCAGAACACACAACATTGCTGACAGAAGTCAGTTATGGGGCGGTAATCTTTCAAATATTAAAGAGGCTGATCCTGACGGGAATTATAGAAAAATTCTTCATAATATTGTAATTCCGGCACTAAAGGAAAATGGTATTAATCCTAAAGAAGCTGTTTGGGAAAATCTTGGAGAACAATCAGATACATTTAAATGGATATTTGAAAATGAAGAACAACTCCCGGGAATCATTGTTACAACAGGTTCAAGAACGCAAGACCTCTGTTTTGATTGGGCTCCTGTAAGGGAAGAAAATGGTGAAATCAGAAAAAATGGCAGCGGACAAGAAATCTGGGAAAAAACAGTTCCAAAACCGGATTGGAGTTTAATAGGTTCTCATGATAATATCCCGACTGCAGAATATTTAAACCAAAGCTGGATTAATGACCCAAATAACAATGGAAGTACTGGCTGGATGCCTGAGTATCTCGGAGGATTCCTCTGTCCTGACCCTGAAAAAGAAAATGAAAGAGAAAGATTTACGGATAATATCAGAAGAAATCCAAGAACACGATTAAAAGCTAAATATGCTGAATTAATGCGCGGCACACAAAATATTCAATTTACATTCTCTGATTTATTTGCAATTAATAAAACATATAATCCAAGAGATAACAGCCCTGATACCTGGAAACCAAGATTAACAGAAGATTATGAAGACAGGTATCATAAAAATCTTATTTCAGAAGCTAAACCTGTCATGAATATGCCGGAACTTGTTTCGTTGGCTGTTAGAGCAAAAGCCGGAATGGATGTTGCAAAGAATATTAAATCCCGTGAAAAAGCATACTCTGAAGCTGAACCAATCATCGATAGTATGCACCATTGGGAAAATGTACTTAAAGAACCGGAAGAATAAATTAATAAATATTTATTCCGTCTTTGTACATCGCATCACGTGATTCTTTAATTTTGTGTATTGAATCCGGATAATTTTCTTTTATCAGACATCCAATATTAGAATATAATTTTAATAGTGCTTTTTGAATGTTTTCATGATTTATCTTAACCATATCGCAAGCCATTTCTTCGCTTGATAAAGCAAGTCTTGTCATATCTCTAAATCCTGATGACGCAAGTTTTTTTGCAAGTTCATTATCATCAGCGGTCATAAATAAAGCCTGAGATAAAACCAGCGGCATGTGAGAAATTAATGCTGCTGCTTCATCATGCTCTTTTGGGGTTGTAACAACAATTTTTGCTCCCAAATCGGTTATAACTTTTCCTAAAATATCAGGAACAACTCCATCAATAGGTGTCACAACCCATTTGGCTCCTTTAAATAATCCTTCAAATGAGTTTTCAAATCCTGAAAACTCGGTTCCTGCCATTGGATGAGAAGGTACAAAATTGTATTTATATTTCTCATTAGATACAAATTCTTTTAAACTGGATACATCAGAAACTACTGTATCTTCTGATAAATACGGTTCAATATCTCTTAAATCGCCAAGAACTTTGTTCATGGGAGAACATACGAATACTAAATTACAGCTTGATAATTTACTTCTGTCAGAATAAATATAATCGTATTTCTCTCCTTGAGAAGATGATATTCCGATTACGTCATAATTTAACGCTTGTAATGATTTAAATATTGAGCCGCCGATTAAACCTAAGCCTAAAATACCTATTTTCATAACAAATCCTTATGCGTAAAATGCTTTTCACCTTTTACATATTCAATAACAGTATCACCTGAGCCTCTTAGTTTATATTTATAAATAACTAATCCGTCCATTCCGACAGGGCCTCTGGCATGTGTTTTGTTTGTAGAAATCCCAACTTCTGCTCCAAAACCATATCTAAAACCATCGGCAAATCTTGTTGATGCATTATGATAAACTCCTGCTGAATCAACCATGTCCATAAAAAGTTCTGCGTTTTCTTTGTTTGATGTAATAATAGATTCTGTATGACCGGAAGCGTATTCATTAATATGTTCTATTGCTTCGTCTACTGATGGTACATACTTATATGCAAGAATTTTATCTGAATATTCTTTGTGCCAGCTTTCAGGATTTGAAATTAGTTTAATACCGGCATGTTCAAGTTCTGATAACAATTCATTTGATTTTGGAAATTTATCACTTATAAGGAGTGTTTCAACCGAATTGCAGGCGCTCGGGTATTGGGTTTTGGCATCTATTATAACCTTTTTTGCCATATCAAAATCAGCCGATTCATCTACAAAAATATGGCAGATACCGTCTGCATGTCCCAGTACAGGAATTTTTGTGTTTGATTTTATAAATTGAACAAGAGAGTTCCCGCCTCTCGGGATAATCAAATCAATATACTTATCAGCCTCAAGCATTTCTTTAACATCATCTCTGGAAAATACCTGATTAAGCATATTTTTAGGAAAACCTTCAATAGTTTCCAGTGCGGAATTAATTATTCCGAGAATTGTTTTATTCGTATTAACAGATTCTTTACCGCCTTTTAGAATAACTGCATTAGAAGATTTAATTGCAAGAGCTGATATTTGAGATATAACATCCGGTCTTGCTTCAAAAATTATTCCCAAAACACCTATAGGACAAGATACTTTTGTAAGTATTAAGCCGTTATCCAGTTCCCGTTCTAAAAGTTTTTTATTTACAGGATCCGGAAGTTTTGATATATCAATCAATCCTTGAATCATATCACGCATTTTATTTTCATCAAGTTTCAATCGATTATAAATAGCTTGGGAAATTTCCCCGGATTCTAATAATCTTTTGGCTTCCTGCATATCTTGATTATTAGCTTCAAAAACTTCTGTTTTATGTTTTTCAAGTGATTCAGCAATTGTTTTTAATGCTTGATTTTTAATATCGTTAGATAATTTTTGTGCTTTAATAGACGCTTTTTTAGCGTTCATTGCAATCTCTAAAAACTCTTTGTTCAAAATACACCTCTAAAGAATAGTTATATTATCTCTTGTTATAATTGCATCATAATTTTTAAATCCTAAAACTTTTAGGATTTCATTTGAATGGTTTCCGATTATACGTCTGCAATCATCTGAATTGTAGTTTACAATGCCGCGTGCAAATTCTACATCGTCTTCATCGTGAATAGATATAACTTCACCTCGTTTGAAATCATTTACAACACCAATTACACCTATCGGCAGCAAGCTTGATTCTTTGTTTAATATTGCCTCTTTTGCACCTTTATTAACAACAAGCTTTCCGACAATATTTGTTGCATAACCAATCCATCGTTTTTTTTCAGATAGATTTTCGTTATTTGGTACAAACATTGTGCCGATATCTTTGTAATTGAAGATTTCATTAATTACATAAGGTATTTTGCCGTTTGCAATTAATGCTTTACCGCCGAAACGAGTAACAAGTCTTGCTGCTTCAAGTTTGGTTCTCATACCGCCTCTGCCGCCTTCTGAAGCATCTGTACCTAAAGCTCGTATCTCATCTGTTACTCCAACAACTTCTCTTATCATTTTTGCATCAGGATTTGTTTTAGGGTTAGAATCATATAAACCATCAACATCAGATAGTATTAATAACAAATCTGCATCAAGTTCACTTGCAACAAGGGCAGAAAGTTTATCATTATCCGCAAAACAAACCTGCATTGTATTAAACGCATCATCAAAATCTATGACTGATACGGTATCATTCTGGTTGATAATCGGAACGGCTTTCATTTCTAACAATCTGTTTAATGTTGTTCTAAGACTCAAATATTTTTTTCTTTGAGAAAAATCATCTTCTGTCAAAAGTATTTGTGCGGCAACAACGTTATACGTATCAAAACCTTCTTCATATAAAGACATTAAACGGCTTTGACCGATAGCGGCACAGGCTTGTTTAAGGGCAACACCATCGGTATTTGAAAGACCAATTTTCTTTTTACCTAAACCTACAGCTCCGGATGTTACAAGAATTACTTCTTTTCCTGCTTTTACCAGTTTTGAAATATCTTCGATATAAGAGTAAATTCTCGGTAATGCAACATCGCCGTCTTCATTTCTTAAAACATTTGTCCCAAGTTTAATGACAATTCTTTTAACATTTAAAAATTCTTTTCTATCCATAAAATAATTTTACTATAAATAAAAAAAAATATTAATGAATAGAAAGGATAAACACTGCATGAAAAAAGGAGGTCTTATTAGACCTCCTTCAAATTTTTAAACTGTGATTAGAACATAATTGTTAGTTCTTCTCCAGGATTCAAACTTGATGAATTTGAATATTGAGGAACAATTAAGTATCTAATTTCATCAGTTAATTCGTAAACAACACCAAATGTGCCGGTTACAACGAGTTTACAAATATCAAATACGCCTTTGCCGAATGTTACTGCTGCATTTCCAACATTTCTTGCGCTTGACATCGGTTGTAGTGATGCTAAATCAACAAATACATTTGAGAAATTATCAACAAATTGTTCTGTACCGTCTGCAACAACATTTACACCTGAACCAACTGTTCTGCCGGCAACACCTACTATTCTAGCTGTACCGCTGAACGGAAATCCTAACAATCTTGCAATAATATTAGGATTTTTCATTGTAGTTGCTTGTGCTTGAGTAAGTTTTTCAGGGAATTTTTTACATACTGAACCATCTTTGATTTCAGTAAATTTAACTTTTATTGAGCCGGGTTTTTTGATACCAGGTCTTTCAACGCCTACTACTTCGCCTCTTACAAGAGAACCTTCAGGGAAAGTGTATCCGTCAAGTGTTACTGATTGAGTTGTTTTTGCACGGAATTTATCCCCGATATTTGATTGTCTTGCTGAAAGTCTGTCAGTAAGTTTGATATTAAATGCTGTCGGACAATAATTTTTTAGTAATCCCGCTTTGCCGTTTATTTCGTTCCAATGTTGTTTCATAGAACCAACAAGGTACGCAACTTGTTCTTTTGATAAATATTCATCGTTATTTACTCTGTCAGGATTTGGGATATCTTCCATAATATTTGATTTTACAACTTCTTTAGTCGGTGCTATTGCCCATCTCGGGATATATTTGATATCTTTGTCTTTGAATTCAGGTACGATAAGACTTCTATCGGTTGGAACACTCATTAATTGTGCTAATGTAGCGAATACTTCTGCTTTTGTTACTGGTTGGTCAGGACGGAATTTTTTATCCGGATAACCAATCATAACTCCTGCATTCAGCGCTCCTGTAATCCAATCTTCAGCCCAGTAATTTTGAGGAATATCATTGTAAGTTTTTCTTACTTTTGTATCCTTTAAATTGAATCCTTCGGATAAAATTACTGCAAGTTCAGAACGCAGAACAGGCATTTTCGAATTAAAACCTTTTCCTTCTTTTGCTTTTAATAATCCCATCATGTCTTTTACCCAGGAATTAACATAAGCATTATCTTTGTTTGCAATACCGATACGGTTATGCGTTTTTAAGATTTTACCGCCTGTAATATAGGTAGAATCCGCTGTTGTTAATTCTTGTGCTTGTGAACCAAACATGCCGGGATGTGCATAAGTTTCAACCTTTTTGGCACAACAATGTGCAAATGCGCTTGAAGATAACGTGCACAATACAATTGCTGTTGTCAGTAATTGGTTAATTTTTTTCATAATTCTCTCCTAACTATTTAATTCCGCTTTCAAATTTTGAAAGTAATTTATTATGCAATTTTATTTCAAATTCGTCAAGGGATTGTTAAGTGATATTTTTATAAATTAATTTGGATAAGAAATTTTACCAAGAACTACAGCCTTATCTGCGCCTGTACATGAAGGTACATTATTCGGAATACGATAATAATTACAGTAACCTAAAAGTGAAAATGCCATGACTTCTTTAAAATTATTAGAAATTCCATAATCTTCATGTGTTTTTAATTCGATATGTTTTGGCAAATACCCTCTCAAAAGCTTCATCATATATTTGTTATATGCACCGCCGCCGCCAATGATTACTTCATTGATATGTGCATTCGGATAAACAAATCTTTCATACGCCTGTGCGATGGTTTTCGCTGTTAATGCTGTAAGCGTTGCAATAATATTTTTAGGATCAGAAGGTGCAAATTTTAGAATATTTTCAACATATTTAGGTGAAAAATATTCTCGTCCCGTAGTTTTAGGAGGTTGAATAAAATAATATTCATCTTCCAGTAAACAATTAAGCCAGCTTTCTGATATTATGCCGCTTTGTGCAATTTCTCCGTCTTTATCATAAGGCTGATTAAAAAACTTTTGAACACAATAATCTAACATAATATTCCCGCATCCTGTATCAAACCCGAATGGCAGACAATCATCTGATACTACTGTTACATTTGAAATTCCACCAATATTTTGGACGGCTGCGTTTCTAAACCACTGTCTATCTGCAAAACATACCAAAGGTGCACCTTGTCCACCGTGTGCAATATCTGCTTCTCGAAAATTCGAAATTGTTAAACAGCCTGTTTTAGCGGCAATAACTGAACTATCTCCAATCTGCAACGTGCTCTTCAGGTTGATATCATCTATTTTTTCATCATAAGGGAAATGATATACCGTTTGACCATGACTTGCTATTATATCAGGTTTGCCATGCTCTTCTATCAAAATATTTGCTGCATTTGCAAAACATTCACCAATTGCAAAGTTTAACTGACAAAGTTCTTTTAGCGTTATGTCTTGGTTAAATGCTTGAAAAATTTTTGATTGAATATGCGGCGGATATTTGTAATTTATACCTTGAATAAGTTCGCAGGATAAATCAGGGTTTACAATACACAATCCGGCATCAATTGAGTCACAAGAAGTACCGGACATAAGACCTATAACTTTTTTAGGCTCTTTATCTTCCAAGCATTACCTCCTCATATTTTTCTCTATCGGTGCAGGCAATTCGTTTGGGAATACATTCAACATTTAAATTTTCTGCAATATGTTTGATATTATATGTTCCCGAAGATATCACAATTCTGGATTTTCTGTATGACGGAAGATTTTTTATTTGTTCAACCAGCCATTCTCCTGCATATTGCGGCCTAAAATCATCTTCCATCTGCAAATCTGTTATAATCAAATCGTACGGTGCAGATGTATTTTCGTATAATTTATCAAGTCCGGCTCTGGCAGAATCAGCCATATCAATTGTACAGCCATTTTCTATAAATAATTCTTCAAGCGCAGTTTTATGAAACTCTCTCCATGAAAGCATGTCATCTACAACTAAAATTTTCATATGTTAATTATAACAGAAATTTATTCTTTTTCTTTAAATTACTAATTCATAATTTAATGCCTGCGCTATTAATTTTATTTCTGAATACTTAATTGTGCCGGCTCCATATAGCATATACTTTTTATAAAAGAAAAAATAAATATAGATGATATTTTAATGTGGGAATTGAATTTAAATATAGGAAAAATCTTGTACTTAAAAGTATCTTTTTTAAGATACTTTTAAGTATTTAACCTTCACCTATTGATGGAAGTTGAGAAGATATTTCGGCAATAATTCTTGCAACATCTGCGCCGCCAAATGTTATTTCAAGAACTAACTGGGAATTGAGAAGAATTGTTTCTCTGTATTCCATAGTATCAACATCAATGATACTAAATTCGATAAAATCTTCACCTACATAGTCAATTTTTCCGTATTCATTTCCAGTAACCCAACGGAGGAACACATATTGATGCTCCAAGTCTTTTAATCTCTCTAACATTTTCATAAATTAACCTTCACTATCTACATTATATATTTTAGTTATTTTTTTTATAAAGTCAAAATTTTATTTTGCTATTTATTGAGATTGTTTTTTCTTTGCAATCTGATATAAAAAACACTCTTTCACAATAAAATTAATATCTTCAGGGTCTATACCAGTAAATTTAAAAGCATGAATATAAAGGATAGAGTCTTTATATTTTACAGGATTTGTATAAATATGGTCTGCTGTTGTAACAACAAATCTATCTTTAAATTTTATATTTATTGTTATTGAAAAATAATCAGGGAATATAGGATCAAGTGATATGAAACACATTCCTCTTCCCGAAATATTTTTTGTCGTTGCATTAATTTGTTTTGTAGAACCATTTGGCAAAACAATAAGTAATGTTATAGGTAAATGCATATCAGCCCTATAGTATGCTCTTTTTTGCGTATGTTCATAAGGTGAAGGATAGGTTGTTGTATAAACCGGTGTTCTTCCTATTTTAAACATATTTAACAATGTTGCTTCTGCTGCAACGACCCCATTTGTTGAATATATTCTTATATCAATCGGGGCACCTATTGATACCTGATCGGAATAATCAGACATTCCCACGAAATTCACATACTCTTTTTCAATATTTTTTATAAGACAGTTAAAACTCAAAGCATCATCTGTTCCTTTATTAAAAAGAAGCTTTGCAAATTTTACATCGGACTTGTCATTGATTAAATCGTTTGCCATATCCAAAATAGTAGCATTTTAGATTATTAAAATCAATCATCAAAAAAAACGAGCCAATGGCTCGCTATTAATTAATAATCATCTCTCTTCAATTAAAATTTAGTATTCAATACCCTGTCTTGCCATAACTCCTATATCAAAATAGTGTTTAATTGGTTTCATCTCGGTAACAAGATGAGCCAGGGCTTGTAATTCAGGATGTGCATATCTTCCTGTCAAAACTATTTCAAGATTTTCAGGCTTTTTCAATAATACATCCTTAACATCTGAAACCTTTATCATACCCATTGATACGCAAATATTGATTTCATCAAGAATAATCAATTGATATTTTCCGCTTGAAATTGCTTCTTTTGCGTATTCCCAACCTTTTTTTGCTTCTTTATAATCTTCCATACAAATATTGTGTGAATAAACTACTCTGTCCATCCCAAATTGAACAACATCCAAATTTGGTAAAAACTTAGATGAAGAAACAATTTCACCGTATGAGGTTCCGCAATCTCCCTTTGTAAATTGGATAATTAATACTTTCCAACCATGTCCCAAGGCACGAAGTGCTAGTCCTAAAGATGCTGTTGTTTTCCCTTTTCCATCTCCTGTATATATTTGAATATAACCGTGTTCTAACACAACTATGCCCTCCGAAATACTAACTGCATTTTCTAATTATATTTTAAATTTTATCAACTATTTTGACATCCTATCAATAATGTAATTGATTTCTAAAGCTCCCAACTTTTAGTATACAAAACTAAAATAGTGTTTGCGATGTCCGTATTCTTATTAAAGCAAATTTTCTAAAAAATAACAAATATAAAGTGTTTACATGACAATTTTTTTACATAAATTTTGTATGGTTATACTATGTAAAATCCCATGTTTATTGGGTTACATGTTTTGTAAAAAATATAAATAAAAATTTACTAAATAAATATTAACAATTACTTGCATATGGGTAAATAGCTTATTATATCTGTATTTTATATGATTTTATCAAATAAAAATATATCATAATATTTCTTTACATTAGGTTGTTTTTTATATTCGATTTTCGCAATTCCTATTTTTGTTGAATCGCTCAATAAATTGAAATTGTCAATAAAAAATTATCCATATTTTTACCTAATTTAATTAAATTTGCTTCATTAAGAATGTAAATTTGCTTTAAATTTAGTATTTTCTAAGGGCATGTGACTTTGTAAATTTTTTATCTTAAATTCTTTACTTGATTATATTTTGAGCTTGGCATACTATAACCATGTACTTGGAAGGGAGTGATGGCTACAAGACTCAGGGGAGAGTTGAAAGATTTTTATATTGTAATGGTTATTAATTATTAATCTAAAATCTAATTTTATAAGATTGGGAGTAAGGGGAGAAGATTTAAAAAGAAGAGTTCAATTGAACTCTTCTTTATTATAAAAATAAATATAAAATATTATATTTATTTTTCAATAATTTCTTTTATTGCTTCTTCAAAAGAATATTGTATTTTATATCCGACTTCATTTATAAGTCTTGTATTATCTCCAACAATATATTTAGGCTGGTTGTTTTGTTCTTCTTTTATTGTTAGATATTCTGTTTTCCCGAGTTTTTCTGCAATATATGTAGAATAATCTCTTAGTGATATTCCTTTACTGGTACAAATATTGACAGTTCCTTCTACATTGTTGTCTAATAATGCTGCAAATGCACCTGCAATATCTTTTGTGTACATATAATCTTTTATAAGGCTTCCGCAGTTTATAATTACTTCTTTGTTTTCTGATAGAGATTTTATAAGATGTGCTGTTAATCGTTTTTCGTTTTCACCATGTCCATATACATAAAAGATTCTTCCATAACCAAAAGATATATCGTTAATTTTGCAGTATTCTTCAGCAAGTTCATGGAGTGCATTTTTTGATTTCGCATAAAGTGTTTGCGGATTAATCGGGTCATTTTCTTTCAATTTTTCGTCTTTAAATTTATATTCAAAACATGTTCCGACATATATTGCACGTTTTCCACCGTTTAGCTTGAAATATTTAAGAAGATTTAATCCTGCTTTAACAAATTCAAGATTAATATCTGATGTCAAATAATCTCCGGTTGTTGTCCAGGCAAAATTTAAAAGATGTGTTGGTTTAACTTGTTCTATTGATTGTTTTATTGCTTCTTCATTGAACAGGTTGCATTTTATCCAATTTATTCCGTTATCCGGATAATTTTCGTCAATCGTGAGTGCGGATATTTCATATCCGAGTTCTTTCAAAGGTTGTATAATTTCTTTACCTATAAGTCCTGTAGCACCTGTTAATAAAACTCTTTTAGACATTGGCTAACCTTTCTTTAATTTCTAGTATTTCGTTTGCGGAGTTTATAACAATATCAGAATTTTTAATTAATGGTTCTTTGTTTTCTCCATAGCCCCATAATGCTCCAACTGCAAGAACTCCGGCTTCTTTTGCACAGATAACATCAGATGGGGCATCGCCTATCATCATGGTTTCGGATTTATTTAAACTATATTTTTCAATAATATCATTAATCATTTCTGTTTTAGTAATGTGTTTTCCGAATTTATCAATTGTATAAATATCATCAAATTTATCAAGTTTAAATTGTTTAATAATTCTCATTGTTGGTTTTTCCGGCTTGTATGTTGCGATAAACAGCTTTTTATTTCTATTTTTTAGTATTGTTAAAACTTCCGGTATTCCTTGATAAAATTCGCTGATATCATTTTCTTCAAAATCATACAGCTCTCTAAAGTATTCTACTACTATATTTACATCCGTTTCTTGAATGTCAGGTGCAATAAGTTTGATAATTTCATTTAGAGGCGGGCCTATAACGTTGGGGGTCAGTCTTGATTTGTCGATTTTATAGTTCGCTTTTTCAAATGCCTTTTCAAAACATAGAAGTACTTCTTTAGAGGAATTTATGATTGTTCCGTCAAGGTCAAAAATATAATTATGATACATTATGGAGTACTCCCCTTCTTTTTTCCAGTTCTAATATTCTTTTAATGTTCTCAGGGTTGTTATGTTTTACCCAGCTAAGTTCAAATTCGATTGCTTTTTTAATGCTTTCTTCTGTAGCATTTTTGTTAAAAATGATTTTTCGTGTTTCAAATTTATCTGTAGATATTTCTTTTAAAAACGATAATGATTCTGATGAGATTTTCCCGCCGGTGATAAGTTCTTTATCTTGAATTTTTTCTCGTATTGTTTTCCCGATATTTAAAAGTTTTATGTCTTCGCAATTTTGTATTCCAATAGATTCTGCCATATCTCCTCTTCCGAATACAATGCCTTTTATATATTTAAAATCATTGTCGGAAATTATTTCATCAAGATTTTTGTATCCTGTTTCTGTTTCAATGTTTATATATAAATCAATATTAAATTCTTTGTATACAGTTCTATAAGTTTGTATAAATTTATTAAGGGCATATTTAGATTCAATCATTGGGGCAACAATTGCATTAACACCTATTTTTTTTGCGTTAATCATATCTCTTAAAGCTCCGCAGCCTCCAATTTTTAAGGTTAGAGGAAGCCCGGATTGTAATGATAGCTGCTTTAATTCTTCAACTTCTTCGTATGAAGCTCCTTCTGATTCAAACTCTGCTTTTAATCCGGCAGCATTATAGTTATTTTTTAATTCATAAAGTAATTTTTTCATAACTATCCTTCAAAACCTTTTATATTATATCATGGATTTTAATGGTATAATTAATCTCAAGTGAGGATTATATGTATACAAAAGAAAATATTGAGGCATTTATTTTTACAAGTAATAGAAAAGATTATCTGAAAGATGCGGTAACAAGTCTTTTAAACCAGTCAATCGGCGATATTAATATAACTGTTATGGATATAGGAAGTTCTGACGGAACGGGTGATATGATATATGAAATGAGTAAAACTCATCCTAATCTTCATTACTTCTGGCATGAATATACAGATGAAAAAGTCGAAGTTTTTAAAAAAGCGATTGATATGACTAAAACAGAATTTGTTATTATGTTTCATGATTTTGATGTTATGCATCCGGATTATGTTGAGTATGCAATTTCTGCCATAAACAAATTCCCTAATACGGCAATTGTTTCAACGCATCATCAGGGCTGGTCAAATCCTACTAATAAAGATTGGAAAAAAGCATCTAAAAGATTTGATTATTGTTCTGATAAGAGAACATTTGCAAACTATTTATATCGTATGCAAAGATATGTATTTTCTCCTACTGTATACAAAACTCAAAATCTTAGAGAACATGTATTTGATATGAAATATTATGGTCAGTTTGGAGGAATCGGAGATAAGCCTTTTGTTGCTAATACAATGAAAGATGATGATGGTGCAATTATCTTTAGAAGTAATAAACTTTTACGTTATAGAACCTATGGCCGTGAAGATATTAAACCAAATTATGAAGAAATAATTGCGTTTAATAAATTTTTCAAGCAGTATATGAATCACTCTATGTATTCAAAATTTATGTATAATTTGATTAATTATCCTCAATTGAGATCTGCTTATTTTCGCGGACACGATTTTACAATAAGTTTGAACGAATTTATCAATCGTGCAATTTCAGAAAATGCAGGTTGTTATTGGACGAAACTTTGTACGATTCCTTATCTGGGTATTATATTTATTGAAACTGCACATGTTTTGAGGAAATTCTTTAAAACTACGTATAAGCGAGTATTTTCACTTTAATATTTTTACTTTGAAGATTAATATAAGTAAAAAATACCTGACTGGGTAATATACTATCCTTTGTGAATATAATTTAATTTACATGTCAAATTAATAAGGAGAGATTACCTATGATTGGAACAGAAGAAATTAAAGTCATTATTGTTGAGGATTTTAAATTAACAAGAGTCGGGCTAAGGTGTGCATTAAATGAAAATAAGGATATAAATGTTGTAGGAGAAAGTGAAACTGCAATAGAAGGGCTACGGCTTATTGAACAATTGAAACCCCAAGTAGTCCTGATGGATTTGGGCTTACCGGGAATGAACGGTATAGAAGCAATACTGAAGCTGCGTGAAACAAATAAAGATATCAAAATAATAGCTTTAACTTCTCATGATAGAGAAGAGGAAGTTATTGCTGTACTTAGTGCCGGGGCAAATGCATATTGCTTAAAAGATATTGACCCTATTAAGCTATCAGATGTCATTAGGGATGTTGCGAATGGTGTATGCTGGCTGGATGCGGAAATTGCGGAAAAAGTTTTACGTTCATTTCCAAAACAAGACAAAATGGTTCTTTTAAATAACAAATCGCAAAATGATAATAAAATTCCTCTGACAGAGCGTGAATATGAGGTACTTAAACATCTTGTATCAGGAAAAAGTAATACTGAAATTGCAAAAGAATTAATTGTAAGTGTTCATACTGCAAAAGCTCATGTTTGCTCTATTTTACAAAAAATGTGTGTAAATGATCGTGTTCAAGCAGCAGTTAAAGCTGTCAAAGAAGGTATTGTTTAAAAATAATTTATACTCTATAATTGTGATGAGCCGGTATTGCTTTTGCCGGATTCATCACAAGAAGAGGGGTATAATATGAATTTAATAGAAACAAGAAAGAGTGTAAGGCAATATTCGGATAAACCTATATCCGATGATGTGTTAAAAGGTATTTTAAATGCAGGACGGCTTGCTCCTTCTTGGATGAATTCACAGACATGGCAGTTTATTGTTGTAAAAAATCAAGAGACAAAAGATTTATTATCAAAATTGTCAAACAACCAGCCGCATGTAAGAATGGCTGATACAGTTATTGTTTGTATTGCTGATAATAATGCATGGTCTAAAGATGTTTTCGGAAAAGTTCTTAAATCCAGGGGAATGAAAGAAGAAGCGATTGATAATATTATGACAATACCTGTTTATTATCCGCCTCTTTTAGGTGATGCAACAACATTGCTGCGTTCTGTAGAACAAGTTACATATGCAATTGCATATATGACTCTAGAGGCAGAAAAATATGGTGTAGGATGCTGCGTAATTGGAGCATTAGGAAATGAAGTTACAAAATTTGCACCTGATATATATAAACAAGTTAAAGATAAACTAAATTTAAATGACAAACATTGTATAATCACAATGCTTACACTTGGATATGAAAAAGAAAAGCAACCATTAAATAAATATCGCAAAGAATTTGATGAGGTTATTTCACTGGAAAAACTTGGAAATAAATTTTAAGCATAGTTTTTCAATGTTTCATCAATAAGAGATTGCATATCATTTACGAATGATTGAGGTGATACTACCAAACAATTATCACCGTAACGCATTAGCCTATGAAGCAATTTAGTTTTGTCTTCGTATTTGTTTGTAATAACCAAATCACCGTTGCTATTTATTCTTAAAATTTGCTCGTGTTCTCTAATTTGATAATTTTTTGCAAGTTTTCCTTTTAACTCATAAACAGCTGTTGTCGGCATAAATACATTTTTTGTTTTCTGAGGCAATAGCTTAATTTGTTTAATATCATTAGGTGATAATTCAACAGAATCTTTTCCATCAAATATTATTAATATTACTTGATCTTCTTTTATAGTAATATCTATAGGGTCACAAGCGTATGCAGTATCATCATTAAAAAATATTTTTATTCGTTGTGAAGAAAGACAAGCTTTCTCAAAATTACGAATTTTACTATCTTTGATAAATGCTGATGATACAGGATTTACAGGGCGTTCTGCACGTTTAATAACTTTTGTTAAAAGATTATCCATTTTCTCTGATAAATTTTGCAGTTTCATTCTTTCACAGCAATTTTTCAATTCTTGAAATAAAGATATTTCATTAGAAGAAAACCCTGCTCCTATTGGAAAATTTACTATAGTATACTTATTATTAATCTTTTTTATATCAATACCGCAATACCTGCAAGTATTTATATATTTACTCATTACAAAATTAGAATGAAGTTCGTTATGATAAAGTTCATAATATTTTATTAAATCAGGCATTGAAAGATCTCTTTCAAAAAGTAATTGTAAAGTGTATAGAACTTTTAAAGATGCAGCATTAACTTTTGACAATCTTTTAGCCATGATATTGACCCCTCATACTTTTTAATTTTTCAATTAATTGTTCTTTTAGTCCTTCTGGAGAAAGAATTACGCAGTCAGGACCAAATGACAAAATTCTTTGAAGTGCAATGAAATCTGTATAATACTTACCACGAATAGTTGCAGTATTATCTTTTTTACTAATAATTTCTTCATCTTCTTCCAATAAATAATTACTATGATTTTTCAAATTAAATTCAACAATTACATCATCTGACTTAATATTTTCGCTACGTAATTGTCTTAATAGAACTTTTTGTAATCGTGAGAAATTCAGAAACGTTCTTTTATTAATCGTATGGTTAAAACAATAAATGTATAATTTATCGCTTCTAAAACCAAGTTTTTCAATAGTAATATCATATTCTGTAGCTTTAGTACTGCCTGATAAATAGGATATTGTTAATCTTGTATGTTTGCGTGAATCACTTAAAAGTTCTTGAATAAGTTGTTTATCAAGCCCTTTTAAAATAGAAATTCCTTTTAATGCTTCTTTTATTTTTTCATCTTTTACGATGTCTGATAATTTTTCAAATAAATTGTCGTATTCCAGAAGTCTATCGATACCAAGATTTTTATAAATACCTTTGTATATTTTAGCTAAAACATTCACATCATCTTCTGACAGTTCCAGCTGGAATGGATGTGAACGCAGAATATATGTATTATTAGTTCTTTTGGTTGCTTTTGATATATCACAACCAATATATTTCAAAGTATTTAAATCAATTCTAATTGTATCAATAGAATATTCTCTGGTTACAATATTGCTTTGAATTAAAAATTCTTTTATTTCTTCAAATGAGCAAGGCTTAATATTTAATAATGCAAGAAGAACAATAGCTCTTACACCGGTTAATGATATTTGCCTTGGATTACATTGTTCATCAAATTTAAACATGGATACCTCTTTTACTAATCTAGGATACCATAAAAAAAAATAAAAAACCTACATCTTTATCTAATATTTATATTAAAAGAGGGCGGACCGACCCGCCCTCTACCGCGTAAACCATCTCTGGCAGCGGTATTGTATATAACGCAGAGAAACCAAATATCAAGCACCTCCGGGAATCTATCTCTCAGATTTCGGGACAGAGTTTATTATCAGATGGATTTTTGTCTTATTTTGACCGGCCGGCTGAAGCCTATTTGACTTGCAGGCCAAATTCATTGATATATAATACTCTGAGCTTAATGGATAAAAATCATCTCCTTTCAAAAATAATTAGTATCAAATTATTTGATTTCTAAGCGTTTCGCTTTGCTTTCTTCAATTTGTTGTTTGGGAATATGTATTGTTAATATGCCGTTATCATATTTTGCACTACTTTCAGAAATTTTTATTGGATTATCAAAAGAAATTGTTCTTTGATATTTACCATATCTGAATTCACAAGTATGATATCTTAAGTTTTTATCATTTTCTTCTTTTAACTCTTTATCTTCTTCTATTTTGGCAGTAATTGTTAAAAAATCATTATCTAATTCAACTTCTATATCATCTTTTTTTACTCCGGGAAGCTGAACTTTGACTTTATATTCTTTATCAGACTGTTTAACTTCAACAGCCGGCCGCCAAACAGAATTTTTTTTAAGGGATAAAGGATTTGAAAACATCGGATTCAGAATAGTATCACGTAAAAAATTATTTAATTCATTATGTATATTATCAAAATATAATTCCGGTTCTCTTATCATTAAATCATGTTTCATTGATTGCTCCTTTCAGTAAGTATTTATACAATACAATTATTTTTTTAAATTACATTATGCTTACAAGCTATTTAATTAATATATTTATTAGCTTCCAGGACAATAGAATTTTTTCTGATATTTTTAAATACTTTCATTAATATAGGAGATAATAATTTATGAAAATGCTATTTTTTGATTATCGTGAATCCGAGAAAAAATATTTTGAAACACATGTTTGTACCGGATTTGATATAACCTTTTTCAAGCACAATTTAAATGAAAATACAGAACTAACAGAGGAAGAACTAAATGAAACGGAGGTTTTAAGTGTATTTGTGTCATCACAAGTTACAGATAAAGTCATAAATAAATTTAAAAATCTCCGGATTATTGCAACCCGTTCAACCGGTTATAACCATATAAATATTGATGCTTGCCAGGATAGAAATATAGCGGTTGTGAATGTTGACGGTTATGGTAAATATTCCGTAAGCCAGTATACAATTTGTGCAATGATTGCTCTTATTAGAAATATGGCTCCTGCAATGAAGGATTTTCAAATTGAAAAAATTATGTTCGACAAATATACCGGATATGATCTTACTGAGATGACTCTTGGAGTTATCGGGACAGGTTCAATCGGGGCTGCGGTATGTAAAATTGCTAATATGTTTAACATGCATATTTTTGCTTATGATTGCAAAAAAAATCTTGAAATAGTGAATTTTGTGGAATATGTTTCGTTGGAAGAATTATATAAACATTCCAATATAATTACTCTCCATATACCTTTGATACCGGATGTCTATCACATGATTTCTGATAAAGAATTTGAAATAATGATGGATGGAGTATATCTTATTAATACTTCACGGGGAGAATTAATTGATAATACGGCACTTTATAAAGCTATCCGTTCAAAAAAAGTTGCCGGAGCTGCACTTGATGTTTTAGAATGCGAAAATCTTAATATGTATCCCGATGATTTTTTGACAAATATAAAAGACGCTACGTGTGATTGCCTTAACAGTGCTATAGTTAATCAAAAACTTATTGCAGAACCAAATGTTCTTGTAACTCCTCATATTGCGTATAACACATTTCATGCAGTTAATACTATTCTTGAAACAACATTTAATAATATAAAAAACTGCGTATCAGGTAAGTGTACAAATAGAATCGTATAGTCTTTCAAAAACTTTATCCCAAGTTTCATTAATATTTTGTTTGAAGATTTTAACAGAATCATACCATTCAGTTGTTTCTGTATTGTCAAACCAGCGCCAGTCAGAACAATATGGAAGAATCAAAAAAGTTTTTATCCCTAATGCTCCTGCAAGGTGTGCGATAGAAGTATCAACAGTGATTAATAAATCAATATTTTTTAATGCTGCAGCTGTATCATCAAAATCTGAAAAAGTTTCGCCTAAATCAGTTAAGTTTTTATATTTTTTATAATTATCTAATGATGGATTAACCTGAAAAGAATATACTTTTGATTTATTCAGTTGAATTATTTGTTCAAATAATTCAATATTCAAAGTCCTATGAATCTGGTCTCTCAGTCCTGTTGCTCCTGCTTCCCAGCATATTCCGATTTTTATTTTTTCTGTATTAAAATATTTTGATTTATATTCTTGAACTTTTTTGTTATCAGTTTTTAAATAACCGTTTGTTAATGGGATATTGTTAAATCGTTTATTAAGATAATACGGTGCTTGTGCCAAAAACAAATATTTATCATATCTAGGGAAATTTTTATCTGCGGGATAAAATTCATATTCCGGAAATGTTTGACTAAATAATTTTATTAATGATGGTTTAACCATTATTTTTAATTTTTTAAATTTTTTACTTATGTCAGGTAAGTATCTTATGAATTGTATTTGATCTCCTAATCCTTGATCTCCGTATACAAACAATGTATTGCTTAAAGAAGATTCTCCTTTCCAGGGATTTTTAAATCTGGAATACCAGTCTTTATCATCCTGAGATGAAATATTTGGTATTATATAATATTTATACCCTCGTTTAAATTTTCTCCTTGAAAGATAATATGATGCGAACATAAAATTTAAACCTATTTTATTGGGATTAAATTTTTCTGTTTGTTTTAAATAATAATATACTTTTTTTCGATATTTAGAATCTTTTGCATAGCTTATTGCAAGATTTAAATATGAACCGCTTTTATCTCCGCATTTTGCCATCTTTCGATAACATTCTCTGGCTTTTTCTTCATTATTATACAAAATTTCGTTTAAAAGTCCTGTATTAAACCAAAAATCAGCGGATTTTGGATTTAATTTAAATAATTTTTGAGAATATAAAATAGCATCATTAAAAAAACCTCTTACAATACAAATGTAAGATAATTCTCTCAGAATAGTTTCATCAAACGGATATAATTTATGAGCTTCTATTGCATAGTTATAGCATTTTTCATTTTGTCTTGAAAATGCACAGGAAATAACCAATGCCCTATATATTTCCGGTTTCTTTTCCTGTATTAAAGCTTCCTCTAAATAAGGTATTGCTGCTTTATATTTTGTTAGTAAAAATTTTGTTATGCCAACATAAGAAAGTACTGTAGGAGAATTTGCTAATTGATAAGCTTTTTCTAAATATTTTTCAGCTTTTTTATAATTCATTTGGTTAAAGTACAAAAGGCCTAAAAAAGAAATAACGGATTCATTTTGGGGGTCTTTTTTTAAAAGTTCTTTATAAATTGTTTCAGCTTTTTTGTACTTTCTTTGTTTGGTATATTCTAATGCTTTCTTTATCTCTTCAACTATTTCCATAGGCTTATTCTAGCATTGTTTATTTAGTTTCGTCAATTCTGATATAATTCGTTCTATTTCATTCTTCCAGGAATTTTTTTCTGTTTGTTTGAAGATTTTAACAGAATCATACCATTCTGTTTTATTCGTATTATCAAACCAGCGCCAATCTGAATAATATGGAATTAAAAGAAATGTTTTTACTCCCATTGCTCCGGCAAGGTTTGCAACAGATGTATCAACAGATATTAATACATCCATATTTTGTAATGCAATGGAGGTGTCATAAAAGTCATTAAACGTTTTTCCTAAATCGGTCATATTATATTTGAGATAATCATTACTTGATGGATTCACTTGAAATGAATAAATATCTAAACCCGTGTCGAATAGCGGACAAAATTCTTTTATATTGATAGTTCTATGTATAGTACTTCTTATATCTGCGTTTCCGGCTTCCCAGCAAAGACCAATTTTCAAATTTCTATTGTTAGGTTTAATATTGTTTATATAACCTGATGAAGATGGAATATGAGAAAAATCCATTTTTAAATAATACGGCAGTTTTGATAATGCTATAGAATAATCGTATTCAGGAAATTCTGATACAAATTCAATATCAGGGAAATTTTTAGAAAATAATTTTATAAGTTGCGGATAAGCATAAACTATAATTTTTTGAAATTTATCTTTGAGATATGGAACATATCTCATAAACATTATATGATCTCCAAAAGCCAAATCCGGGAAAATAAATATTGTTTTGTTCTTGTGTTTTTTACCATTCCATATATTTGTCAGCTTGCGAACTGCACTGGAATCATTTTGTTTTATATAATATTTGTAACCTTCTTTAAATTTACGTTGTTTAAAATAATTGAAAGCAATTCCTAAAAGAATAGGCTCATTATCAGGAGCAAATGTTAAAGCTTTTTTAAAACATCTTAATGCTTTATTATAATCAGCAGATTTTGAGTAACTAATACCTAAATCATAATATACAGAATATCCAGCGTTATATTTCAATGCTTTTTTATAATATTCTTGAGCTTTTTCTTCGTTACAATATAAAAATTCTTGTATTAATCCCATTTGAGTCCAGGTTTTCCAATATTTTGAATCAAATTTTAGTGCATCATAACAAGCTTTTTCTCCGTCATGTAATTTACCACTATAAATACAAGCTGTTGAGTAATTAAGCATTATATCTTTATTTAATGGAAATTTAGATATTCCTTCAAGGGAGTATTTATAGAAATTTTCTAAATATTGTTTTTTACCGTATGTTATTAAATTTGAAAATGCTAATGTTATTTTTTCATAATATTCGCATTTATTATCTTCTAAAATTAATTTGGAGTATAAAGAAACCGCTTCTTCGAATTTTTGGAGCATAAATTTACTCAATGCAAGTCCTGATTTTATTGAAATATCTTTAGAGTATAAATACGCTTTTTCAAAAGATTTTTCGGCTTTTTTGTATTCTTTTGTTGAAATATATAAATATCCGAGAAAACTTAGTAATGTGGGGTTATCAGGGTTTAATTCAAGTGCTTTTAGATATATTTCCTTCGCAGAATTGTAATCTTTATGTTTGACAAATTCAACGGCTCTGTTTATTTCTGATATTACATCCATAAAAGAATGATAGCATTTTCTAACTTCTTGTCAAATAAAGTATAATAAAACCCGGCGAATTAATCACCGGGTTTATAAGTTTTATGCTTCTGTATTAATTTCAGGTAGTTTTATTGGTTTTCCATAATCTTTTGGTTCTGCTTCAGGAATACGGTTTATTAAATTTTGTATTTGTTTGTTTGTTTCATTTAATTTATTAGCATTTTTTTCTGCTTTGTCTAAAAATCTTAAACTTCCATTTTTACCAATGATTGGTTGAGATTTTATTTTGTTTTTTACTCCGCCTAGTGTTTTTCCGCATTCTGAATCAACAACTTCCGCTGCTAATGCTTCTCTATGTTTTGCTTTTCTAAGAATTATATTTACAGGATTTTCTTTTTGCCTTTCAAATGCTTGTTCTATTTTGAAAAGGAAGTTATTTTTCTTTTTTTCTCCAAGAGCTATTGCTTGTTTTTTTATAATAGGGTATGCTGATTTATCTACTTTAAGTGCCATTCCAAAATTTGGTGAAGAGTTTTTTCTTGAGCAATTAATATTTTGACTCATCTGGTTGATTCCTAGATTCATTTTTTAATCCTTTCATTGTTGGTTTACTTTTAATCTAACACTCCTCAAATAATAATTTGCTATTAATTTTACAAATTTTTACATGTAAAAATGGCGGTATAATTACTATACCGCCATTTTATAATACCTTGTTGGTGTAAATATTTTTTATGATGCAGCTCCACCGGCTTCTGTGCCAGCACCTTCTGCACCTTCAGCACCTTTTTTAAACATTTTTGTTACTCTGGTCCAAGCATCTTTGCCAAAGTTTACAATAGCTTCGCCAGCTTTGTTAGCTTTTTCTGCTGCTTGACCTAAGAATTTCTTAAATCCGGTAGCATCTGTACCTACTTTTTCAATTACTTTTTTGAATCCGCCTAACTTGTGGCCTGCAACTAAGCCGCCTACAATTACTGCTGCAGCTGCTAAAGTTCCAATGATTGCATTTCTAACTGTATGTTTTTTCTTCGGTTTTACATACTCGTCAGTTCTAGATTCCGGAGCTGTTTGTGCTCCTGCCGGTTTTGAATGCTTTTGCGGTTGATCAAGAATATCTCTTGCAGAATCTAATGCACCTGCTTTAAAAGAAACACCACTTACCATAACACACCTCCAAGGGTTATTTATCTATCACACATGTATATAAAACCACCAAAATCATGATTTTTGCTCTTTTTTGAGCATTTGTTAAGTTTTATTTACAAAACTTATAAATTCATAGTACAATAATTATTGGAATGGAAGAATTTACGGAAAATTTTAATAATATTAAACCTCTTGATATTATATCTTTTTCATATGATGAATTAAAAGAAATCGGATATAAATCGTCAAGATTTAAAAACTCAAATAAATCCAGAATTATTGCTAATTTTTATGCGGCAAAGGCTGCGGAAAAAATTTTAACAAATTTTGGTTTAAATTGTGATACTTCTTTTTCTCTTCAAGAGATTCCATCAATTATTGAAAAATGGGATGTCGCAGAAGTTTTTGTAAATCATTGTTGTGTATCTGTAAGATATAATTTTGATGATTATAAATTGTATATTCCCCAAAAACACGAAAGATATGGTCTTTTAGGGGATATCATAATGTTTGTCAGGTTCGAAAATAATATGGTAAAACTGCTTGGGTTCTTACCTGTTGAAGAACTGGATAGAACAAATTCGGATAATGAAAATTATTATATTGATAAAGAAAGTTTAAAAAGCTTTGATGAAATTGATTTTTATGTTACAAAATCTCCGGAAAATTTAGAAACTTTAAAAAAAGAAAAAATAAAAATTATAAAATATCTTGATGGAACTATTGAAGATAAAATAGAATTTTTCAAATTATTATCCCGCTCGGAATACTTACGTGAGGAGATGATTAAATTTGAACATGCGGCAAGTGTATATTCTGCCCTTGTTGAAAAAGAAGACGCAATAAAAGAGGAAATAAATCGTAATGCTGCAAATGTGTCACAACTTGCGGATGCTTTCATTCAGTCAAAGGCGCAAATCATAAATATTGGCGAACAACAAAAAACTGCTGATAATTTTAAACTTGAATGTGCAAGAGCGAATTTAGAAAAGCTTTTTAACTCTTCTGACTCTAATGCTGAAATTATGGAAGATATCCAGAATAAGTCAATTTCAGAAGTAGTAGACACGCTGTTAATAAAATCTGATATTGTAAGGCAAGGGGAAAGACTCCCGATTGGTGCAATACTTAGAGCTTTTAAAGTATTTGTTTTTTTACTTATTACTATGCTTATTACAGCCGGTATATTTTGTTATACTAATTATAATAAATACGATACAAAATACCATACTCCGGAACTTATCCAGCAGATTCAAAAAACTTTTTGGAATATTCCTGAATTGTTAAAAAAAAATAAAGTTTCCTTGTATAACTTATTTGATAAACTATAATTGAGTATGTAAAATACTATAAAGGGAGTTTAACTATGACAAATCCATTCGGGACAAATGAAGGGGTAAATGAAGGGGTAAATAATACCGTTCCTGAAGAACAAACAGAAATTAACTCTGATAACCAAAAAACAGAATTGAATCCTGAAGCAGAAGTGGTTGTTAATGAAGATATTTCTGATGAAGAAATTGTTGAACAACCAGAAGAAGAGTCTCACAATTCAGATTTAGAAAAACTGCAAGCTGAATATGATAAATTGAATAATCAATACATAAGATTGGCTGCAGATTTTGATAATTATAGGAAAAGACAGGCACAAGAACGTGAAAGTCTTTTAAAATATGGTGCAGAAGATACTTTAAAAAAATTAATTGATGTTTTAGATAACTTTGATAGAGGTGAAAAAGCAATTGCTGACATTGAAGATTGTGAAAAGGTAAAAGAAAGTTTTAGCCTTGTGCATAAGCAATTGACAGATTCATTAACAAAAATAGGTCTGGAGGTTATCCAGTGTATTGGAGAAGAATTTGACCCTAATTTCCATGAAGCGGTTATGCAAACACCGACAAATGAACATCCTGAACATACAATTATCGCTGAATTGCAAAAAGGATACAAATTAGGAGACAGAGTTCTCAGACCTGCATTAGTAAATGTAGCAACAGCCGAATAAAATAGAAAAAGAGAAAACGATGACGGATTATTATGAAATACTGGGTGTATCAAAAGATGCAACAAAAGATGAAATAAAAAGTGCTTTTAGAAAAATGGCACGCAAATACCATCCGGATGTAAATAAAGCTCCGGATGCTGAAGAAAAATTTAAAGAACTTGGTAAAGCTTACGAAGTTCTTATGGATGATAATAAACGTGCTACCTATGACAGGTTTGGTGAAGAGGGTTTGCAAAACTCGGGATATTCTTCTCAAGGCCCTTTTGCTGACGGCTTTGGCGATTTGAATGATATATTTGAATCTTTCTTTGGCGGTTTTGGTTTTGGTTCATCTTCACGAAGAGTTGATCCTAATGCTCCTGTAAGAGGTGAAAATTTACGTCTTGATATAGAAATAGAATTTGAAGATGCTATGTTTGGTCTTGAAAAAGAAATTAAGATAGACCATCTTGAAGTATGTCA
The DNA here is from genome assembly GCA_944324835.1 of Candidatus Gastranaerophilales bacterium. Classification (GTDB taxonomy): domain Bacteria; phylum Cyanobacteriota; class Vampirovibrionia; order Gastranaerophilales; family Gastranaerophilaceae; genus UMGS1585. The sequence goes on along the minus strand of CALUXV010000004.1, from coordinate 25,176 downwards.
TTCTTGTAATGGAACCGGAGCAAAACAAGGAAGCAAACCTGTTACTTGTCCGACTTGCGGCGGCAGAGGACAAATACAACAAACAACTCAAACAATTCTAGGAAGTTTTGCACAAATTGTAACCTGTCCTAAGTGTCATGGAAAAGGAAAAATTATTTCTGATCCTTGTCCGGATTGCAAAGGACAGGGACGCAAAGAAACAGAAAAAACATTATCAATTAAGATTCCTAAAGGTGTCGATACCGGGTCTAAAATGCGTCTTTCAGGAGAAGGTGATGCCGGTTTAAATGGCGGACCTGCAGGGGATTTATATGTTATTATTCATGTAAAACCGTCGGATTACTTCCATAGAGATGGAATAAATATATATACGAAACTCGACGTTTCTCCTGCACAAGCAGTATTAGGTGACGAAATTGTTATAAAAACAATTGATGGTGAAAAGAAGATTTCTATACCTCAAGGACTTCAATCAGGAGATAGAGTCACAATAAAAGGTGCGGGAGTTCCTGTACTTTCAAATCCGTCAATGAGAGGTGATCATATTGTTGTTGTGTCGGTTAAAACACCAACACATATTTCTAATGAAGAAAAACGTTTGTATGAATCTTTGTATGAGATAGAAACAGGCAGAGTAAGAAAACAATCTGTTAAGGAAAAAATTAAAGGGGCGTTTAAATAGTGAAAAAGTTTTTTGTTTTGTTAATAACATTTGTATCATTAATTCCTGCAGCTATTGCTGCGAAACTTCCTGATGATGTTCAATTAATGTTGAAAAAAACGTTCCCTAATGTTGATATAAGATTTGATGGGGTTATTATTTTGCAAGATGGAACAGTATATTTACCTTTATATCCTGCAAAAATGAAAAATCCTGAAAAACTTACAGTTGCAACAACTTATCCGGCTAAAACACCTTTAGCAAAACATCCTGATGTAGTTATATTTAATAACGATTTTGTTTTATTAAAAGTTATTGTGAATAAAGATGGAACCAGAACTATTAAAAAATTTGACAAACCGCCTGTTGTTATAAAATCAGGTTTACTTCCGCAGGATATGCTGGTTCCTAAAAACCTTATAATTCCTGAGAATTTGAAAGCTATTACAGGGAACTTGACTGTAAAAATTGCACCGGAAGAAGAAATTAAAATTCCGGCAGCGAAGATTGAATTCAAGAGGACAGAGCCTGTTAAGCCTATAAAACAGGCTAACCGTGTTTCAACTATTCCGCAGTTAAATGATAAAATTTTATACATTTCAACCTGTTATACAAAGGATATTCAGGTTGTAAAGGGTGAAGCTCAAAAGCCTCAATATGCTCTTTCTCAAAAAGCAATACCAAGATGTATAGCAATAACACCTGATAACAAATTTTTATTTGTTACAACGTTTAATAGTACTCTGGTTGATATAATTTCACTTGCAGATGATAGAATTATAAAACAGTTGGATTTAACAACCAATGGCGGTGAAATTGTAATGGATGCTAAAAATAATGTTGCATATGTAGCAAGTCCTGATGCATCAACTATTTATCAAGTATCATTAGCGGATATGGTATTAAAGAAAAAAATTAAAGTAAACGGCAGATGTGAAAAGCTTATATTAAATAATGATTACTTGTTATATGTTGATAAATTAACAAATAAAATATGGAGTATTGAACTTGGAAATGAATATACTTTAAAAGATTTAGGCAGTTATCCAAATATTGCAAAATTAGTTTATGCTGATGGGAAACTCTATCTTGCAAGCCGTACGAAAAATAGAATTGCAGTTTTAGACTACAAAAATCAAACTTTGTTGTCTGAATTTGAAACAATTAAAAAACCAATAGATATGATTGCTTACAATAATAATATCTTTGTATTAAGTGCAGAAGATAATGTAATTCAGGTTGTTGATATTAAGTCTGATGAACCATCTTCAATAATAAAATTGAGTACCGGAGGTTTTTCAACTTCTATGTCAATGATTCCAAACACATCTTTAGCACTTGTTTCCGATGTAAAAGCCGGTAGATATTCTGTTGTTGATTTAAATAAGAAAGTTGTTTTAAAAACAAATTCTCTTGAAATTCCGGTAAGTAATATTGTTGTTGGTAAAAATATAAGAAAGATTTAATTATGAACGAAATTTTATCCGTTACATTCTCTGAACTTGAAAAAACACAAAAAGATTTTTGGAATGTATCCAGAGCTACCGGAAATTTCTTAAATATGTTGATAAAAATAAGAAATGCAAAAAGTGTGCTGGAAATAGGTACATCTAACGGTTATTCCGGCTTATGGATGCTTGATGCTCTAAAAGTAACAAGAGGACATCTTACAACTATTGAATATTATGATAAGCGTCAGAGTATTGCCCGGAACAATTTTGATAAATGTGGTTTCGCCGGCATGTATACTCCAATACTAGGGTCTGCGTGCGATATCATAGAAGGGTTTGATTCTGACAAAAAATTTGACTTTGTGTTAATTGATGCAAATAAAAGAGAGTATGTAAAAAACTTTGAACTTTTAAAGCCGCATCTTTTACCGAATGCAATTCTTTGTGCGGACAATGTAAATTCCCATAGAGAAAAAGTTCAAACTTATCTTGATGCTGTAGGTGCAGATGAAGAATTCCAGACAGAAATATTGGATTTACCTGCAGGACTTGCGGTTTCTTATAAGTTGTAAAATTTTTATATACTTTTGATTTTATCTTTGATATAATTTTTTCATTCGTTATTAGATACTGGAGAAAATTATGGATAGATTATTTGGCATTTTAGGGATTGTATTTATTTTGTTGATTGCTTATTTAATGTCAAATAATCGAAAGAAAATTAATTTTAAAACTGTCGGAATAGGTTTTCTTCTGCAAGTTTCTCTTGCTGTATTTATTTTTAAAGTTCCTTTAGGGCAAAAAATATTTTTGGGAATTGGTGTACTAATTCAAAAGATTTTGGATTTTGCATTCCAGGGCGGTCAATTTGTATTTGGCGGCTTGATGAACTTTAAAGTATTTGATTCTGTTTTTGGTGCCGGAAGCCGGATATTTGCACTTCAGCTTGTAGCTTCTTGTATCTTTATGATGATACTTGTAAATATTCTTTATTACTATGGAATAATGCAGAGAGTAGTTCTTATTCTTGGAAAAGCGATGAATAAGTTAATGAAAGTATCTGGTGCAGAAGCTTTATGCTCTGTTGCAAACTCCTTTGTCGGACAGATTGTTGCGCAGATTATGATTAAACCATATCTGGAAGCATTAACCCGTTCAGAATTGCTGGCATGTATGGCAGGAAGTATGGCTTGTATTTCAGGAGCTATGATGCCTATATATATAGGAATGGGAATTCCAGCTCAATATATTCTTGCATCATCAATTATGGCTGCTCCGGGTGTTCTTGTTATTACTAAAATGATGTATCCTGAAGATAGAATTCCTGAAACAGGTGAAAATATTAAACTTTCAACAGAAAGAACACATGTTAATTTGATTGATTCTATTGCGTCAGGAGCAGGAGAAGGTATGCAAGTTGCAATTAATGTTACTGCAATGTTGATTGCTCTTGTGGCTCTTGTATCTATGATTGATTATACTCTCGGGTATTTCGGTTCAATAATATATAAAACTTTTCATATGCATGGAGCGTTTTTAGGTTTAGATTTGCAACATTTATCACTAAAAATGATATTAGGCAAATTCTTTGCAATATTTGCATTTTTAATGGGAGTTCCTCATCAGGATATAACAGCTGTCAGTCAATTAATGGGGACAAAAGTAATACTTAATGAAATGGTTGCCTATATTGATTTATCAGCAATAAAAGATACTTTATCTCCAAAGGCATTTTTGATTGCAAGTTTTTCTCTTTGTAGTTTTGGTAATATTGGCTCAATTGCAACACAATTGGGTGGGATTGGTGAATTAGCGCCAAACCAACGCCGAAATCTTGCTGAATTAGGAGTGAAAGCTTTAATTGGAGGTACTTTGACTTGCTTTATGTCTGCAACTATTGCAGGAATTTTATTTTAATTAACATGTCTTAACAAACCTCATGACTTTTATTGAAAAATCATTATAAACCATGTTGAAGTCATACAAAAGTATGATTTCGCTGTAGAAAGGTTAAACTAAAGTGGTATAATAGACGATAATCTTTCTAGGAAGGACGGTTTGTAAGTGTACAATGCGATGAATCCAATAGGCCCAAGACCTTATATGTCTCAGGGATATAGAAGAGAAGAGGAGTCTGAACAAAAGACTCAGGATTCTTTGCAGCAAGATGGCGGACGTAATAATCAACAGCAGAACCAACAAAATCAACAAAACCAACCTAAAACTATCGCAAGAGGTAAAGCATCAGATGTCGTAAAACAACAACGTCCTGTTCGTCGTCATATAGAACCTCGTCCGACACCAAGACGAGTAGAATCAAATACTAAACCAGCAAATTCTCAAAATGCTGGACAGCAACAAGTACAGCCTCGTCCGATTCAGCAAGGTGTGCAGCCTGTTAGACCTCAACCTGTACGACCTCAACAAATGCCGCAACAACCTGTTGTGCAGCATAGTATGGACAAACCTGCGGTTCAAGAGCAAATTCAACCGCAAGTTTATGAAGCAGAAAGCCCGGCACCTGCGGCTCCAGACAGCAGGCCAAGTGCAGCAACAAGTAATAAGATTAATATTGCGCAGATTCTTAAAGATTTTAGAAGTACAATTTCTGCAATTGGTACTCCTGATATCCTTCGGGAAGAAGTTGAAGATTATCTGCAAGAAATTGAAGTAAATACAAAAGGTGAAGCTCCTTCCATCAACCTTGTACAAACAAATTTGATGAATGCTGCAAATATATTAGACAGATATATTTCTGAAACTCTTAATAAAAAATCTGTAGTTGTTGCGAAATGGCTAGATGCTTTATTTTTGCAAAGAATAAACTATCACTATAATGATGGAGAAGTTAATAAAGCATTTTTAGTTAAATTCCCTGAAAGTGAAGAAGAAAAACGTGCAAAACAGGCTAAAGCAGAACAAGAAGCTAAAGCTGCTCAGGAAATGGAACAAGCTAAGCCAGAGCCGGTTTCAGAACAAGTTACAAATTATACACAGTATGAACCGATTCAACAGCCGGTAGAATACCAGGAACAACCGGCGGGCCAAGTAAATTCGCATGTAACATCACCTATTAATGATTATGTTCCTCAAAAACCTGTAGTTCAAAAACGTCCAAAACCTCAAGTTACTATTATACCTGAAGATAACGAATTAAAATCCTTATTTATACAGGCTAAAAAGCATGTATTTGCTCATAATCCGGCCAAAGCAATGGATATGTTCCATAGAGCGTTAGTCAGAGCACAGCAAATTAACGACGGTGAGACCCAGTCTAAAATTTGTCTTGAAATGGGTAAGATATACGATGATAATAATTATGTTGTACAGGCATTAAACAGCTATAATCGTTCACTTAAATCGACAACAGATAATAGTATTAAAACTCAAGCGCATTATTCAATGGCTCAAATTTATGATGATGTTAATCAAGTTGAACCGGCTTTAGAACATTATTTAACTTCAGTTTCTTATGCAGGAGAAAATGATAATTTGGTTGCACAATCAACATCATTAACAAAAATTGCCAATATTTTTTCAGATAAATATGATAAACGTGCATTTGAGTTTTATGCGGAAGCAAATATTTTAATATCACAGACTAATGATTCAGTGACAAAAGGATTTGTTTCAAGTAATACTGCTGGTGCTTATACCAACTTTAATAAACCTGATAAAGCTATGAGATTTTATGCTGACGCTGTAAAAAATTATACAGATGCACGTTCTCAAGAAAATCTTGCTGAAAATTATAAAGCAGCTGCAGAATTAATGCTGGAATTAAAAAATCCTGCAAAGGCAAGAGTATTGTTAAAAAAAGCCTTGAAATATGCTGACAAAGTTAAAGATGCAAAATTGATTGATGAAATTCAAGATTTGACAGAAGAAATTGCTTAAAATATTTAATTTATTATCTGTATAGATAACAGAATTCTATTAAATTTTTTTATGAAATTAAAAAGAGGGTTCAAATTAATGAACCCTCTCATTTATAATTAAATTATTCTAATTATAATTTAGAAGCAACCATCTTAGTTGTTTCAGCTAATCTAGTAGAATAACCCATTTCGTTATCATACCAAGAAATAATCTTAACTTGGTTTCCGCCCATTACACGAGTTAATAAAGCGTCAACAGTTGAAGATTGAGAAGTTCCGATGTAGTCAGAAGATACAAGCGGTTCTTCAGTATAGCAAAGAACATGTCCGTCAGCACCTTCTTTTAATGCAGCGTTAACTTCTTCTACAGTTACGTCTTTAGAAAGTTCAAACACAACGTCTACCAATGAAACGTCAGGAGTAGGAACTCTCATAGCGAAACCGTCCAATTTACCTTTTAATTGAGGTAATACAAGAGCTACAGCCTTTGCAGCACCTGTTTTTGTAGGAACGATATTCAAAGCACCTGCTCTTGCACGACGAGGATCTTTGTGACCTGCGTCTAAGATTCTTTGGTCGCCTGTGTATGAGTGAACAGTTGTCATCAAACCTTTTACGATACCGAATTTTTCATCGATAACTTTAGCTACAGGAGCCAAGCAGTTTGTTGTACAAGAAGCCATAGAAATTACATTATGTTTTGCAGGATCGTATTCTTTATCGTTTACGCCCAAAACAATCGTAATGTCTTCATTTGTAGCAGGAGCTGAGATAATAACTTTCTTAGCACCGGCTGTAATATGAGCTTTTGCTTTTTCTGCATCTGTGAAGAAACCTGTTGATTCAACAACAACTTCTACACCTAAATCTTTCCAAGGTAATTGTGCAGGGTCTTTTTCTGCGAAGAATTTAATCTTCTTACCGTTTACAATAATACCTTCTTCATAAGCTTCAACAGTTCCGTCAAACTTACCCATTACAGAGTCGTGTTTGAAAAGAAGAGCTGCTTCAGCAGGTTTTAAACCGGGGTCGTTAATTGCAACATAATCGATTTCATTGAAGATACCTTCTCTGATTGCTGCTCTTAAAGTGTTACGGCCAATTCTGCCGAATCCGTTAATAGCTACTTTTACCATAATTTTCACTCCTTCTTATGTAAAGTAATTTTCTCTCAACATTCATATCCTAATACAAACAAAAATACTAATCAACAGGGAAAGAATGAAGAAATTAGAAGAATGAATTGTAACAAATTATTTCAGTTTTCAAATTTTAGACTTGCAAAAAATAGACACATAATAAATAATGTGTATATACATTTACCAATCGGTTTAGTTTTGAATTAATAACGGATTATATTAAATTAAAATCTGACCGGTTACAAAAAGAACAATTCTCATACGGATTTGAGGATGTCAAATAATTAGTATATGGCAGCCAGGGAGGCGGCAAAATGGACTTTCATTCATTAATGGACATAATGAATAAAGAAATCGTATTATACGCAGATATGCGTGAACTTTTCGCTGCCAAAAAACTAATTATCATCCAAAATGAAGTAAATAAATTGTCTGAAATTGACTCTAGAATTATTGAACATGTAAAACGTATTGAAAAAGTAAATGAAGAAAGGATAAAACTTACTGGCGGTACACATCTTAATATTACAACTCTTATTAATTTAGCAAGAAAAAAGGCTCCGCAATATATCTGCAACTTAGAAAGATACAAAGAACAGTTTTCAACTCTTTCAAAAGAAATTTCAGAGTTATATAAGGAGAATTTAGAATTATTAGAATATGGAATTTCTTTAACTGACAAAAGTGTAAATATAATTATCGGAGTTTTATCACCTAAAAAAACAAATTATTCCAAACACGGAAAGGAATCCGTCTCAAACGTAGTATTAAGTACTATTGTTAGAGTAGTATAACAAGGAGTATTTTTATGAGTAATCTGTTTTCTACATTACATATATCAGGAACAGCATTGAATGTTAATCAATCAGCGATTAATGTTGTTTCAAACAATATTGCAAATATGAATACTGAAGGATATCATAAGCAAAAAGTAAATCTTTCAGCATTAACAATAGATATCCCTGTCGGAAATAATATTAACTCACAAATAAATACGGATGCAGGTGTTGAAATTACTAGTATAGAAAGGTATTCAACAGATTTTTTAAACTCTTATTACAACGACCAAATAACAGAACAATCCTATTTAAACGAACAAAAAAACACAATGACTAATATTGCAAACGTATTTGATGACCTTGAAGAGCAGGGTCTTGACGCTGCTCTTCAAGCTTTTTATGACGCAATAAACAATTTAAACCAAACTCCGAATGATATGAATGCAAGAATTGCTTTTACAAAAGCTGTATCAACGCTTGTAAAAGCAATGAATAAAGTTTCCAAAAGATTAGACGATACAGAAGAAGGCAATAATGGTAATGGAAAAAGCAAAGAATCATTAAACCATTCTAAAATTAAATCAACAATTGAGGGTCTTAACCAATCGTTTGATGAATTAGCCGGCATAAATAAAATGCTTGCTAATTCTCAAACAGGTTCTTTGGAAAATAATGCCCTCTTAGATAAAAGAGATACAATCCTTAAAGAAATTGCTCAATATGGTGATTTCGATACAGAAATACAATTTGATGGTACGGTAAAACTCTCTCTTGGCGGTATAAATATTATATCCGGAGAAGGTGTAGAAGGTTATTTGGGTGTAGAAACTGCTATAAAATATGATGAATATTGTGAAAATATTGATATCGAAAATACAAATACAAGTAATGCAGTAATAACCTTTGGAAAAAATGATGAAATAAAATATCACAATTTAAACAAAAGATTTGATACAGGTTTAATAGGCGGGATTTTAGATTCGACAAATACGGTAAAAGAAATAAAAGGTGATTTAGATACTCTGGCAAAAACGATTGCTGATACATTTAACGAAATTCAAACAAGAGAAGGCGCATATTATATTGCAAATGTAGACGGCAATATTGAACTCACTAACGAAAATATTGATGATTATAAAATTTTTATAACAAATGATAATACAAATACAATTACTGCCGAAAATATTTCAGTAAATCCTCTTTTATTGCAAGATGATGGATATAACAAAATTGCAGCGGCATACTTCCCTGATAATAATCCGGATATTAATGCGGTAGGTAATGCCGATAATATTATTGCGATGTTGAATACCAGAAATACGGCAAATTCTATTGAGAAAATGTATGATGGGATTATTGGTGAAATAACATCTTCATACGAATCAAAAACAAATGAAGCTGCAATGCAAGATTCTGTTGTACAAACATTAGATAACAAAATCAGTGAACAAACAGGTGTAAATTTAAACGAAGAAATTACTGATTTGATAAAATTTCAGAATGCATTTACTGCCTCTGCCAGAGTTTTTAATGTATGCAACAATGTTTTAGATACTCTTGTAAGACTTGGAGAGTGAGTTATGGTACATAGAGTAACAACATCTTCAATAAATGCAGAACTTGTCCGCAACATGCAGCAAAGTTATAATAAATATGCGGATTTGACTACTAAAATTTCGTCGGGTAAGAAAATTAATTCAATTATTGATAATCCGTCAGAAGCTATTGATATAATAGATACTAAACGGGAGTTAAATAGAATAGATGTTTGGCAGGATAATATTTCAACTCTAGCAAATGAACTTAATCAATCAATGGATAGTATTGATATAGTAATCGAAAAAGTTCAAAGGGTGAAAGATCTTGCAACATCTGCAGCGAATGAAACTTTTTCTGAAGAAAGATTAAATTCAATATTAGAAGAAGTTGATACTCTTATAGAATCAATTGTTAGTAGTGCAAATACGAAGTATAAAGGGAATTATATTTTCAGCGGTACAAATACACAAACTCCGCCTTATGAAGTTCAATATGATAAAAACAATAATATTATAGGAATAAAATATAATGGGACAATGCCTTATGGGGAATGGGAAAGACAATTAGAAATTTCTGAAGGAGTTTTTCAAACAGGGAATGTGACAGGCTTTGAAGTCTTTGGAGATGCCGATGCCGAAGGGCACCCAACCGGTATCATGGGGGAATTAATAGATTTTAAAAATACATTGGAAGATATTGTAAATAATAATGGTAAAACTCATACCGATATAACAAATTTACTGGATAATTTTACTCATTCAATTAATCAAATTTCAGGTATAAATTCCAGATTAGGAACAATTAATAATAAGTTAGAAATGTTTTCAAATTCTCTTAATTCAACAAAATTAAATTTAAAAGAGTTTTTATCCGGTGCAGAAGATATTGATATGACAGAGGCAATAACTGAATGGTATTCCAGCCAGTATGCATATCAGGCAAGCATGCAAGTATTTACAAAGTTTAATTCAATGTCGATTTTAAATTATATATAAAAATTAGATTACTTATTTAAGATGAATGTTACAGGGCCGTCATTTATTAAGCCAACATCCATCATTGCCCCAAAAACTCCTGTTTTAACCGGAATACCTTTTGATTTTAATTGTTCTATAAAATACTCATACATTTCGTTTGCTTTATCTGGGGCTTCTGCATTATCAAAACTAGGTCTTGTTCCTTTAGAACAATTTCCGGCAAGTGTAAATTGTGATACAACAAGAATTTCTCCGGAAATATCAATTATTGATTTGTTCATTTTTTCATCTTCGTCTTCAAAAATTCTAAGTTTTGAAATTTTATCCGCAATTTTGTCTGCTTTATCTTTAGTATCTCCTTTTTCTACTCCAAAAAGTACAAGAATTCCGGCTCCGATTTCGGAATATAATTCATTATCTATTGTTACGGATGCTTTTTTAACCCGTTGTAATAAACCTATCACTATTTTTCTCCCTCGATTTCCTTAATTGAATCTTCCAGCGTCGCTATTGTATATGCGGCTCTCGGATTTGTTTTTTCGTAATAATCTTTCAATGACTGAATAACTTTTGGGGTTGTTTTTTCGTTATAATCTTTTACTCTGCTCAAGCTATCATTTAATTCCATTTCTTCCGGAGCTGTTACGAATTTAAAGAGTAAACTTTCTTTATTATTATAATTATTAAGTTTGGTGTATTCTTCTATTAGATGACGAATTCTTAAAAGTTTATCCTTATCTATAACTTTATTTCGTTTATAATCCATACTTAATCTGGATGCGTATTTGCCGCATTCATTACATATTTCTAAACATTTTTTAAGGTTTGTAAGAGTTATATTGAGATTTGAAACAATCAATTCTTTATTATAAGTGTATTGCTGATTAGGTATTAATTTTTTCTTATTTGTGCATTCTTTAATTACATCTTCTAAAGGTTTATTTTCAAAACCTTCAATCAATGCTCCTTTCATTGAAGTATTTATCAATTCAATATTCTCTAATTGTTTTGCATAATTGGAAATATGGCGAATGAAAGATGCGTATCCAGCTTCTGTAGGGATAGATTTCCCATCAATACCTTTTACAAAATAAAGTTTTGAATTTAAATATTGAAGGCGTTTTTCTGCTGCAGGGATTTTTTCGTCTTCTTTTCTATTAGGAAAAGTTGCATCTGCATATTTTTTTATATCTTTAGCTGTAATTTCATATTTATTAATATCTGAATTATATTGGCAAATTAAATCTTCATATACAGAATCTTTTGAATAACATTGCCCGTCTATATATGCCAAATCCTGACCAACAAGAATAATTTTTGAAAATCCCATTTTTACAGCTGTATTGATTGCCATAAATGAAACGGTTCCCTGTGCTAAATAACCATAGTTATTTATATTTGCTATATCTGCAAAAAATTGGCTTATAGGCATATTGGCGGATATATGTAATAATTTTGTTTTTGTATTTAAGGCATGGATATTTTTGTGTGTATATGGTTCAGAAATTAATGTGACGTCTGACAAATCTACACCTTCTACTTGTTTAGAGCAATCATAACTTTCAATAATACAAAGATAATCCGGTTTAATTCCATTTTTAGCCAGAGTTTTCACCGCTGTTCCGACAGAGAAAATCGTTACATTATCCTGATATTTTTTTAATAGTTCAATATTTTCGCCAAGAGTAGGTCCTGCAGATACAATTATTGCCGTTTCTCCGGAGTATAAATCTTCATAACAATTTACCGGGAGTTCATGTAATAACTGCGGTAAATTTTTTATTGCTGTTAATGTTGTATTAAATAGTCTTTTGCGTTTATATTCATAATCTAATAATACACTGCCAAAAGCCAGTTCTAGCTTTTTAGTCTGATCATCGAAAACATCTTTATACATTTCTCTATAGCTTGGCAAACTTAAAATCTCTACAGTTGTATTGCGTTTTGTACTATTGGCAATAAAATCTAATAATTTATCAAAATTTGTAAACACAAAAACATTATTTTTTGATAATTCATTTGTAAAATCAACAAGTGTAAAGGCGTTGTATAGAATATCTAAATTCGGTTCATATAACAAAACGGCATCTTTAGCATCTCTTACCGCTAATTGAAACAAATATCCTAATCCAAGCCCATAAACAATGTGGATATTATCAACTATATTTTTAGAATTATTTATAATAATTTGAGATTCTGCAAGAGGGTTTTCTTCACTGTGCAGGTAGCGGCCTTGGTATTGGATATTATATCCATTTGTTGCTGCAAGTACCGGTTTTTCTTTATACTCATAGTTTAATAATTTTTCTCTTAGATTACTATCTTTTAAAGCATTAATATTTTTTTCAAAAACCTTATTCATTCTTATTAACCTTTCCGCTCAATTGTCCGCAGGCTGCATCAATATCGGAACCTCTTTCAAGTCTGACTGTAACTTTTTTGCCGGAATGCTCCAGTAAATATTTAAATTTCATGATTTCATTGTTTGATGGCTTTTGATAACCGGTCTTTACTACCGGATTATACGGAATAAGATTTATATTACATTTCAAATCGTGCAGAAGATGAGAAAGTTCTTTTGCGGATTCTATTGTACAGTTCAAACCTTTTATTAAAATGTATTCAACCGTTATACGGCGTCCTGTTTTGTTAACATAATATTTTAATGATTCAATAAGTTCATTTATTGGATACTTATTCTCAATCGGCATAATTTCACGTCTTACAGCGTGGTTTGAAGCATGTAATGATATGGCAAGAGTAGATTGCAGTTCTTTCTCTGCAAGTTCTTTTATTTTAGGAATAATTCCGCTTGTAGAAATTGTTATACGCCGTGCTCCTATTTGAAAATCATTATTAAATATATCGAGAGCTTTTAAAACATTGTCCAAGTTTAACAATGGTTCTCCCTGCCCCATAAATACGACATTTGTAATTTTTAAGCCGGTATCCCTCTGGATTGTTAAAACTTGTTCAATTATTTCCTGATATGTAAGGTTTCTGATAAAACCTCGTTTCCCTGTTGCACAAAAAGAGCAATTAACGGAACACCCGATTTGAGAACTTACGCAGGCTGTTAAATTAGCCCTGTTATCAAACCGCATCAAAACTGTTTCTACACATTCGCCATCAGGATATTCTATTAGATATTTGATTGTACCGTCATTGCTTACCTGTTTTACTTTGATTTTAGTATCTGTAACCTGTGCAATTTGTTTAAACTCTTCTCTGAACTGTTTTGATAAATCAGTCATTTCATCTATACTTGCAACTGATTTTAAATAAATCCAGTTATGAATTTGTTTTGCACGGAATTTTGATGCTTTTAAATCCAAAACTAATTCTTCAATCTCTTTTAAGCTCATACCGGAAAGGATTTTCATTAATTATTCTCCTTTGGCGCTTTAATAGAAGATATTAGAGCTGCAACAATAAATGCAAGACCTGAAAGTCCTGTTACAACTTCCGGTACTTCATGTATTGTTGATATAAACATGATAACTGCAAGAACTCCAATTGCCCAATGCGCTCCGTGTTCTAAATATATATAACTTTTTAAAGTTTTTTCTTCTACAAGCAATAGTGTCAAAGACCTTACAAACATCGCACCTATTGCAAGTCCGATTGTAATAATTATAATATCGTTGCTTAATGCAAATGCTCCCAAAACTCCGTCAAGAGAAAAAGATGCGTCGATAAGTTCTAAATACATAAAACTTACAAAACAAGAACAATTAAGCCAATTTTTAGAATTACAGCACTCTCTTTCCTGTTTGTTTTGAGCGTTTTCTAATGTTTCTGCAATACTGTCGATTATAAGGTAGGTTAATATTCCGGATATCCCTGATATCAAAACATTTAATCTAATTGGTGCCGGCTGAAACATTTGTACCAAATCAACAACAGCCAGAGCAATCAGTGTATCAAGAATTTTGTTACCCGGAACTTTTCTCATGATTTTTTCAATAGGTTTTATCCAATCACGCTCTTTTTTAGGGTTCATAAAGTAACCCATAAACAACATAATCAAAAATGCTCCGCCAAACGTTACTATTGGTGCATGTGTTTGATGCAAGTAGTATGCATACATTTGAGAGTTGGTAAGTGCAATATGTAGGACTTTTAGGATATTTAATTTAGCAAATATTGAAACAACTAAAAGCGGGAATAAAAAACGCATTCCGAATACAGCGATTGCAATCCCCCAGGTTATGAATCTATGACGCCATTTTTCAGACATCTTTTCAAGTTTCATTGCATTTACAACAGCGTTGTCAAAAGATAAGCTGACTTCCAACACACTAAGTACAAACGCAATGAATACACAGATTAAACCGCTTCCGGGTTTAACGTGTTCCCCCCATAGAAATGCACATATTAATCCGAGCGCCGTTACAATATAAGATCCCACAAAATGTTTCATATCACTACCTCTTGGAGTAATTATATAAAACAAAAGGTCTATTTTCAATTAAATTACAAAAGAATCATCCAAGTGAATTAAGGATTGCTCTAGCACCGTCTGTTTCGTATTCCATTTGTGCAACATTTTGAGTAATTCTGGCTTTTGATTCAGGAGATGTTTCCATTATTTTTTGAACAGTTTTTTTATCTAAAAACTCAAAGAAATCATCTAGTTGGACTGGTTTTATCCCAGACTCTACTGAGTTAATCGGCAGATTTTCTGCATCATTCTTTAGTGGAGATGACATTTTGTTAATATTGCTTTGATTAACCTTGTTGCTTTTTATTGCATCATCAGGCCCAAATAGGTTCATAATTTCTCCTTAGATTTTTCTACCTACATACTACACAATTTTATAAGATGAATCAAGTCTCAAAATTGACTTGATTTATATTTTTTGTTACAAAATTTCATAATTTCCAGCAAGAGGTGTATATAATAAATATAAAAATACATTTATTTCTGTCGTACTGAATGAATGTAAATGACGTATTGTCGTAAGCCGGCAAATGTATTAGGTTGTTTTCTTCTATCAAAATATTGAGATTTTTTGCTTACAATCTATGCTGATAAAAGTATAAAACAAATTATAATTTCTATCTTAAAAAATCTAAGCAAAGTATAATTTAATAATTTAATATATTCTAAGTTTCTAAAAATTCAACAAATTTTAAGTGTGCTTGTTACATTTCTTAATATGTAGATTATAGCTGGGTTTGAGCGGTATTAACTACAGGGTGTTTTTAGGTAAAACTTGAAATGTAATCTTTTTGTAATATTATAATTGTATAAATTATTTTCCGTTGGATTTTAATTTGATAGCTGTTAACTATTAAAAGCGAATCTTTTTCGGAGTTGCAATTTACAAGTAAAAGAGGATTTAGATGATTAGAAAACTAGTACTGTTCACTACTTTGATAGTGATACTACTGTCTACGAAAGTCAATGCTTCTGAAGTACCCGTAAGCCATGTAAAAAACACTATTGTGCAGCATTCAGTTGCGCTAGGCGTTGACCCTGCAATAGCTTTATCTATTGCGAAAGTTGAGTCCGGTTATAACCACTCTAGTAGAAGTGTTCATGGTGCTGTAGGGGTATTTCAACTTATGCCGTCTACTGCGGCAAGATTGGGTGTAAACCCTTATCATTTAGCTGACAACATCAAAGGTGGTATTTTATACTACAAGATGCTGTACAAAATGTTTGGATCAACAGAGCTGGCATTAGCGGCATACAATGCAGGCCCTGCTTATGTTTTAAAACACCACTGTGCTCCGCCATATAGCCGTAATTATGTGGCTAAGATTATGACTGAGTACTATAGGTTAAAAGCAAATCCTGATGCTGCTATGAGAAATAAAGGTAATGTACATACTGCAGTACATCATGTTACCAACCCGGCTCCAATTGCGATTAGTTCTCATGGTTCTGTAAAACCGATGACTGCAAGTGTTCCAAGAGTAATTAGTGACGGAACTAATAGGCTTATTATAAAGCAAACTCCGGCAACTACTTCAAGAACTCCAAAATTGCAGGTTAGTATGAGAAAAGAAGAACCTTATTCGTAATTAATTTGATTTAAATTTACAAAAACAGTCCTGTTTAAGAAATAAAAACAGGACTGTTTTTTATATTGTTGTTTAAAATTTAAAAATGTCTTTCTGAAGGGGTTATTAAAACTTGAGAAAGTTTTTCTGCACCTTCAAATTCTCTTTTCGCTAGAATGTCTGCAGCTTTTTTATTATCATATCTTACAAATTTGTGTTCTATTAAAAATTTACCGTCATTAAAATCTAATATAAGGTAACAAGATTTTGGCTGTTCCGTAAACGGCCGGCCGACACTTCCAACATTTATAACGGTTTTCTTGGTTGTTGTTTGAAATCCGCAAGGTATATGCGTATGTCCGCAAAGAATAATTGTTGCATCTGTGTCTTTAACCATTTCTTCAACCTCTTTGGGCGGAGTATCCGGCAGAATATCTTCATTATTCCTTCTAGGAGAACCGTGTACAAGAAGAATTTTTATTCCTTCTTCTTCAACAAGTTTTTCTGCCGGTAAATTTCTTAAAAAATCCTTATGATTCTGATTGAGTATTGAAACATCATCTTTTAATGCGTTTGCCATAATAGGTGCTCCGCCGTCTTTTAGTGAGTTATAAATATCATCAGAATACTCTGCAATCATTTTATCCGTATTCCCCTGAATCATTTCAACGTTATCATACGTACTTAAATGCATACAATAATCAAGTGTAGGTGCGGGTTCAGGCCCTGCCAGCACGTAATCACCTAAAAAAAACATCTTATCACATTTGTTTCTTTGTATGTCATCAATTACCGCATTAAGTGCTGTAAAATTCCCGTGGATATCTGATAAAATTGCTATTTTCATTTTTCACCTCTTCGTTGTACAATTAATTATATGATAAAAAGAAGAAACTCAAAACAAATTACAATTGGAAATGTAAAAATTGGTGGCGGTGCACCTGTATCTGTACAATCTATGTGTAACACTGATACCCGTGATATAGATTCAACAGTTTACCAGATAAAAGAATTTGAAGATGCAGGATGTGAAATTGCACGACTTGCTGTATTGAATAAAGATGCTGCAGATGCGATAAAAGAAATTGTAAAAAAAACAAATATTCCGCTGGTAGCAGACATTCATTTTGATTACAGACTTGCAATTCAATGTATTGAAAACGGGATTCATGCACTCAGAATTAATCCCGGGAATATTGGTAAACGTGAGCATACAGAAAAAGTGGTCAATCTTGCGAAAATAAATCAAGTTCCTATTCGTATAGGAATTAATGCAGGATCTTTAGAAAAAGAGTTAAAATCCAGAGAAGATTTGACTCTTGCAGAAAAAATGGTAGAAAGTGCCATGAAACATATTCAAATTCTTGAAGATTTGGATTATGATTGCATGAAAATTTCTCTAAAATCATCTGATGTTATGACTACAATTGAAGCATACCGTTTAATGGCACAAAAAGTTGATTATCCTTTACATGTTGGTGTAACAGAAGCCGGAACTTTAAAAGGCGGATTAATAAAATCTTCTGTCGGAATCGGAACATTACTTGCAGAAGGTATTGGTGATACCATAAGAGTTTCGTTGACAGAAAATCCTATAGAAGAAGTTTATGCAGGATGGGGTATTTTAAAATCTCTCGGACTCAGAGAAAGAGGAATTAACTTTGTATCTTGTCCGACTTGCGGCAGAACCCAGATTGATTTAATAGGGCTGGCAAAAAGGGTTGAAGAAAGATTTAAAAATCTAGATTTACCGATTACAATAGCTACGATGGGTTGTCCTGTAAATGGTCCTGGAGAAGCATCTCACGCAGATTACGGTATTGCAGGTGCAATCGGTGAAGGATATATTTTTAAAAAGGGTGAAATTATTAAACGAGTACCGGAATCTGACTTGTTGAATGAGTTAGAAAATATTATATCTGCGGACTACAACATTTTTATTAAATAACTTGCGTAAATTAAAATAATATTATAAAATTGAAAAATAGATAGAGGATTATAGAAGGTAAATGGACCAGAGTATTTTATTCAATATATTAGTAGTTGCAGTATTAATATTTGCAAATGCTTTTTTTGTTGCCTCAGAGTTTGCTTTGGTAAAGGTTAGAAAAACAAAATTGGAACAACTTTCTAATGAAGGAAGTTCGACAGCAAAAGTTGCATTAAATACTGTTGAAAATATGAACGATATGCTTGCGGCAATTCAATTAGGGATTACAATTGCAAGTATTGCACTTGGTTGGGTTGGTGAAGCTACTGTAGTTAGAATTATAGAAAAAATTATTGTTCTTTTCCCGAATGTAAATGTATCTGTAACTTCCCATGCAATTGCAGTTCCGATATCATTTGCTTTGGTTACTTTTTTACATGTGCTTCTCGGAGAACAGCTGCCTAAATGTATGGCTATTCAGTATCCGGAAAAGTTTGCTTTATTTTGTGCAAGACCTATCAAGTTTTTTGAAGTTGTATTCAAACCTTTTGTTTGGGTTCTGGCAACTTGTAATAATAAACTTTTAAAACTTTGTTGTATCGATACGCCGCAATCTCCTCTTGTTCATTCAACGGAAGAACTGGATATGATTGTGGACGCAAGTTATAACGAGGGTGTTTTGAATGAAACAGAAGCGGAAATGCTTCATAATATGTTTAAATTCTCGGATTTAACAGCAAAACAAATTATGATTCCTCGTACAGATATGATGTGTATTGACAAAGACGGATTAACTTATGAAGAATTAAAAAATATTACTCTTGAAAACCAGTATACAAGATATCCGATTTATGAAGAAAATATTGATAAAATTTTAGGATTTATCCATGTTAAGGATTTGTATGCAGCATCATTAAAACATGAAGAATTTAATATCGATAAACTGATTCGTCCATTGATTCTTGTTCCTGAAACGATGACTCTTGATAATCTAATGAGAGAGTTTAAAAAACGTCATAGTCAAATGGGTATTGTTGTCGATGAATTCGGCGGAACATCCGGTTTGATTACGTTAGAGGATGTATTAGAAGAAATTATCGGTGAAGTTCAGGATGAATTTGATAATGAAGAAGAAGTTGATATCAAAGAAGTTGCAGAAAATACTTATGTTGCAAATGCAATGATGAGAATTGATGAAGTTGCGGAATTTTTTGATATTAAAGAAGATGATTTTGATTTCGAAGATATTGAAACAATCGGTGGTCTTGTTGTAAAAATTCTTGGTCGTATAGCACAGGTTGGTGATACTGTTGAAATCCCTGAACAAGGATTAAAATTCTCAGTCCAAAAAGTTGACGGTGCAAGAGTCACAAGACTTGTTATTACTAAAACTCCTGTTAATAAAGAAGTTTCTGCAGAAGAGTAAAAAATATGTTTAAATTAAGTTAAACTTATGTACTTTTTATCAGATTAATAATTATTTTAAATAAATAGGCTGGATATTTAATTATCCAGCCATTTATTTCTTGCTTATGAAGTTTAAAATTATGCGTTTGGAATATCTTTAACGCTTAATGCAATTCTATGTTCTTTTGGAGTGAATCTTTTGATAAGAACTTCAATTTCATCACCTACTTTGAACATATTGAATGGATTAACGTTTTCATTGCTCATTTCTGATACCGGTAACAATGCTTCTACTCCAGGGAAGATGTTTATAAATGCACCGAAAGTAGTAATTTTGTTGACAGTACCTTTAACAACTTGTCCTTCTTCAAATTGACCTTCAATTTGCTGCCAAGGATTTTCACCCATTCTCTTTAAGCTTAATGAAATTCTCTTTAATTCTGTATCAATTTTGATAATTTTAACTTCGATTTCATCACCTAATGTAAGAACATCTGATGGGTGTTTAATTCTTTGCCAAGAGATTTCAGAGATAGGTAACAATCCATCAATACCATTAATATCAACAAATGCACCAAAGTCTGTAATTCTTACAACAGTACCTTTAACGATTGAATCTTCTTCTAAAGATGCTAATACGTTATCAACTACTTGATCTCTTTGTTCTGCAACAGCTTGACGTTGAGATAAGATAAGTTTATTTTTCTTAGGATCAGCTTCCAGGACTTTAACTTCAATTTTTTGATCGATTAAGCCATCAAATGGAGTTCCTGTTCTCAATTGAGAAGATGGGATGAAACCTTTAAGGTCTGCAACGTCTACTAATACACCGCCTTTAACAGTTGAAACAACTTTGGCAAGTATAGTATCACCTTGAATTTTTGCATCATTTAATTGAGCCCATGCTTGAGCAAATGCAATTCTCTTCAATGATAATAACATTGGGTCTTCATCATTTTCTTCTTTTAATACATAAAATTCTTTTATATCACCTATTTCTAATGATGGTTCTTCTGATGATAATTCTTTGTTGGATAAGAATGCTTCCATTTTAGCACCCTTAACGCTTACCAAATAACCTTCAGATTCTTTTTTTATAACAGTACCTTCTACGATATCTGCTACTGCATAAGATTTTGAGAATGATTCTTCTAATAGAGTTTCAAACTCATCTAGTGTTCTTTCTAATGTTGCTGTCATATTATATTCCTCCTTTTATTTCATTAACAACTTTTTCTATAACTGACTGCGGAGTAGATGCTCCGGCTGTGATGCCTATATCTTTTGCATTTTCAATCAGTTCTTTATAATTTATCAATTCTCTGTCGTTTTCAATATGAATTGTTTTGCAGTAATCTTTTAAAATTTCTGCAAGGTGAGTTGTATTTGCACTTTTTTTAGAGCCTACAACTATCATCAAATCACTTTCTTGCGCAAGTTCTTTTGCTTCTGTTTGTCGCATTGAGGTACTTGAACAAATGGTATTTGCAATATGAAGTTCTTTTGATAACGGTATTAAATAATCGACGATTGCCTTTAAATTGTCTACCCTTTGTGTTGTTTGAACTACAACCCCGACTTTTTTATGTTTTTTGATACTTTCTTTATATTCTTCCAGCTTTTCCGGGGTACTTGCAACAACAACATTTTTGCTCCATAATTCAGCATTTGCCTTGATTGCAACTACCTCAGGATGCTCGGATTTACCAACTATTACTAAAAAATACCCCTCTTTTGCAAGCTCTATTGCCTGCTGCTGAACTTTCTTTACGTCCAGACAAGTTAAATCAACTATTTCAAATCCCGCATTTTTAATGTTTTCAAACACTTCCGGGGATGCACCGTGACTTCTTATTACGCATATACCGTCACCTTTTTCCGGAAGTTCATCAATTGTTTTAATACCCATTTCATCAAGTTCTTGGATAACTTGAGTGTTATGGATAAGTTCCCCTAATATACAAATATTTTTATCAGGATTATCTGCTTTTAATTTCTTGACAGTTTCTACTGCTCGTTTTACTCCGTAACAGAATCCTGCAAATTTTGCCAATTTTATGTTTCGACTACTCAATAAATTGAATCTACTTTCTAAAAGACTAGAGGATTAATCCTCAGTAATTCAATTAAACCTTAAACAAAAATTCAAATCAAGTATGTGATAAAGTAATTTGTTTCATAATAAACATATTAGGTGAGGCTCATATTGCTGTCGATAACAATTGTGTTTTTAATAAATGAATGAGCCATTAACAGAAGATACGGATTAAGTTCATAAGTCGATGAAAGATTTACTTTTGCCTGCTGCTGCGGTTCTACATATCCATCTGCAGAAATGACTTCTTCAACATTAATACTTGATTGCATTGTATGATTATGTGTTTCTTCCTTAAGACGCTTTAATAAATCATCTTTCGGAAAATTATTGTTACATTTAATATTCATATCAACGGAATTTGTTGTTAGAAGAGTTAATACGGCATTAACATTTCCATAATTTCTAGTCTGAATCCAAACCTTAAGAACAGACAAAAAGTTTTCATCTGCAGGCGCAGTTTCAATTGACAAATCAAACCCGACTCCCTGTTGAAGAGGATACCAAGGAAGATAAAGTTCAATGATATTCTTAAGTATTTTAGACGGTGTTGAAGATTCTGCAGCGGCCATACTTGATGAAATTAAGTTCATAGTATCATTAATTTGCGAATTGTCTATTCCTTGTTTTGAAGCATTTGCCATCGCAAGAATAAGTTTTGATTTGGCACTTTTACTATTTTCTTTTAAAGTATTTGATAAATCATTTAAATTTATTAAACCTGTAAAGAACAATTCTGTAGCATCGCCGCTCAAGCGCTGACGCATTTGAGTAAGAGTCGGTTCAGCAGGTTGTTGAATATTTTGCATAATCTGTATTGCTGCTGCAGTTTCAGGATCTACCGGTTTTTCAGGCGGAGGTGGCGGCATGTGATGATGATGGTGATGGTGATGGTGATGATGCCATCTATCATTCGGAGGCGGAGGTGTTCCGGGCATTGGACCGGGACCTGGTCCTCTATGCGGTTCAGGTCTTAACATCTCATATCTCATATATTCCTGTAGGCCTATATCAGGATTAAATCCCGGGGGCATTGGGCGATGCGGCGGAACATCCGGTCTCATTGGCGGTCTGCCATCCATCATTGGCGGTTGCGGCGGAACATCCGGTCTCATCGGCGGTCTGCCGTCCATTATTGGTGGTTGCGGCGGAACATCCGGTCTCATCGGCGGTCTGCCATCCATCATTGGCGGTTGCGGCGGAACATCCGGTTTCATTGGCGGTCTGCCGTCCATCATTGGCGGTTGTGGCGGAATATCCGGTTTCATCGGTGGTCTGCCATCCATTATTGGCGGTTGCGGTGGAATGTCCGGTCTCATCGGTGGTCTGCTGTCCATCATTGGTGGTTGCGGCGGAACATCCGGTCTCATCGGCGGTCTGCCATCCATCATTGGCGGTTGCGGCGGAACATCCGGTTGCATTCCAATATTCATTCCTGTGTTAGGTAATACAGGTCTTAGCCATGATTCTGCAAAAGGTGGATGGTGAGGTTTAATTGCACCATGGTCAACATTCGGCAGCCATAGTTCATTTTGCAGATACATATGTAACATATCCTGTCCGCTAATTAGTGGTCTAGGTGGTATATTAGGTCCAATTGGCGGTTGTGGCGGAACATTCGGTCTCATTGGCGGTCTGCCGTCCATCATTGGCGGTTGCGGCGGAACATCCGGTCTCATCGGCGGTCTGCCGTCCATCATTGGCGGTTGCGGCGGAACATCCGGTCTCATTGGAGGTCTGCCATCCGTCATTGGCGGTTGCGGCGGAACATCCGGTCTCATTGGCGGTCTGCCGTCCATTATTGGTGGTTGCGGTGAAACGTCCGGTCTCATCGGCGGTCTGCCATCCATTATTGGTGGTTGCGGCGGAACATCCGGTCTTATCGGCGGTCTGCCATCCATTATTGGTGGTTGCAGCGGAACATCCGGTTTCATCGGCGGTCTGCCGTCCATTATTGGCGGTTGCGGCGGAACATCCGGTCTCATTGGCGGTCTGCCATCCATCATTGGCGGTTGTGGCGGAACATCCGGTCTCATTGGTGGTCTGCCATCCATCATTGGCGGTTGCGGCGGAAGCTCCGGTTTCATTGGTGGTCTTTGTTCACCTTGAATCGGCGGTTTTTGTCCCTCTTGAATTGGCGGTTTAGTTTCGCTTTGTACCGGAGGTTTGTATGGGGGCATTGGAAATACTGTACCTATTTGTCCACCTGGGGGTAGGCTTGGTTTATGTGGTGGAAAGTGTGGATGTATTCCGGCACCATGGTCAACATTCGGCAGCCATAGTTCATTTTTAAGATACATATTTAACATATCCTGCCCGCTAATTAGCGGTCTAGGTGGTATGTTAGGCCCAATTGGCGGTCTGCCGTCCATTATTGGCGGTTGCGGTGAAACGTCCGGTCTCATCGGCGGTCTGCCATCCATCATTGGCGGTTGTGGTGGAATATCCGGTCTCATTGGCGGTTGCGGCGGAATATCCGGTCTCATTGGCGGTCTGCCGTCCATCATTGGCGGTTGTGGCGGAATATTTGGCAGTGTTGGTCTGTTGCCATTTTGTATTGGTGGTCTTTGTCCGTCTTGAATTGGCGGTTTTTGTTCCCCTTGTACCGGTGGTTTTTGTTCCCCTTGTACCGGTGGTTTTTGTTCCCCTTGTACCGGTGGTTTTTGTTCCCCTTGTATTGGTGGTTTAGTTTCCCCTTGTACCGGAGGTTTTTGTCCGTCTTGAATAGGTGGTTTTTGTTCCCCTTGAATAGGTGGTTTTTGTCCATCTTGAATCGGCGGTTTAGTTTCTCCTTGCACCGGTGGTTTTTGTTCGTCTTGAATAGGTGGTTTTTGTTCCCCTTGTATTGGCGGTTTAGTTTCCCCTTGTACCGGAGGTTTTTGTCCGTCTTGAATAGGCGGTCTTTGTTCCCCTTGCACCGGTGGTCTTTGCCCATCTTGAATAGGTGGTTTTTGTTCCCCTTGAATAGGTGGTCTTTGCCCATCTTGAATTGGCGGTTTTTGTCCATCTTGAATCGGAGGTTTAGTTTCCCCTTGTACCGGAGGTTTTTGTCCGTCTTGAATCGGCGGTTTAGTTTCTCCTTGTACCGGTGGTTTTTGTCCGTCTTGAATCGGCGGTTTAGTTTCTCCTTGCACCGGTGGCCTTTGTCCGTCTTGTATTGGCGGTCTTTGTTCCCCATGAATAGGCGGTTTAGTTTCCCCTTGTACCGGAGGTCTTTGCTCACCTTGAATAGGTGGTCTTTGTTCACCTTGAATAGGCGGTTTAGTTTCACCTTGCACCGGTGGTCTTTGCTCGCCTTGAATAGGCGG
>CALUXV010000003.1 GCA_944324835.1 Candidatus Gastranaerophilales bacterium | reverse complement strand
TGAAGTTTTGTAATTATAAATAAAACAAGTAGTTAAAAGTCAAACCGGAAATTAGTCGTAACATGTCTACGTACGTAGTACAAAAAAAAGCCGTCTTTGTTTAAGAGCGGCTACTAGACTTGGGGAGGAGGTATGAAAAACCTATCGGTTTTCCATACTATTATTTACGGTTGTTTTTCAAAAAACATTACAAAGTTGATAATAAAATCATCTATTTGGTATAAAAATAAAAAAATAAAATTACAATTATTAATAATTCGGTTGACATTGTCTGTTAGTGATATAATAGATTAATAAATGTATGGGAGTAGTGTAGATGGCTCATATTGTAATAGATGAAAGCAGATGCAAATCATGTTATATCTGTCTTAATACTTGTCCTAAAGGTTTAATTAAGAAGAGTAAAAAGACAAGTAAATTAGGTGATTATCTTGTTGAATTTGATGACCCTAAAAAAGAATGTGTAGGTTGCGCATTATGCGCAGCAAGATGTCCTGACATGGCAATAGTTGAGGTGCACAAATAATATGGATAAAGTTTTGGTAAAAGGTAATTTCGCAATTGCTCAAGCTGCACTTAATGCTGGCTTAGAATGTTATTTTGGATATCCGATTACTCCTCAGACTGAAATCGGGGAGTATTTGAGCAGCGAAATGTATAAACGTGGACTCGGTTATGTATGTGCTGAGAGTGAACTTGCTGCAATAAACATGGTGTTAGGAGCTGCATCAACCGGTGCAAAAGCAATGACATCATCTTCTTCATGTGCGGTTTCTCTAATGCAAGAAGCATTGTCTTATGCGTGTTCTGATGAAGTTCCGGTTGTATTGGTAAATGTTATGAGAGCAGGCCCTGGATTAGGGTATATTTATCCGGCACAAGGGGATTACAACCAGGCAGTTAAAGGCGGCGGAAACGGCGATTACAAACTTATTGTACTTGCACCGGCTACCGTTCAGGAATGTATTGATTATACGTATAAAGCATTTTATCTTGCCCACAAATACAGAAATCCGACCATGATTTTGGCAGACGGCCTTTTGGGACAAATGATGGAACCGGCCGTATTTGGAGAATACCCGTATCCTGAAATAGATAATTCATCATGGGCATTAACAGGTGCCAAAGGACGTGACGGGCGTGCAATATTCTCTGTTGCGACTGCAGAAGATAAACAAAATCAACATATTTATGATTTGTTTGCCAAGTTTAAAACTATTGAAGAAAACGAAACTGAGTGGGAAGAAATTAATACGGATGATGCGGATGTTCTTCTTATTGCATTTGGCAGCATGACAAGAAACATTAAAGCAGCCATGACGGAATTAAGAAAACAAGGTTTGAAAGTTGGCATATTAAGACCGATTACGCTTTCTCCGTTCCCTTCAAGGAGAATACATGAACTTGCTCAAAAAGTTCACAATATTGTTGTTGTTGAAATGAATATGGGGCAAATGGTTAATGATGTAAAACTTGCAGTAGATGGACAAGCCAAAGTTGATTTGGTTCATAGACCTGTAGGACAATGGTTGAGTGTTGAAGAAATTACTGCTGCAGTAAATAATATATTGGAGAAAAATTATGCAAGTGTTTAAAATTCCGGAATCAATAAAAAAAGGTTCAAGATTCACATTCTGCCCTGGATGTGATCATGGGATTATTATGAGAATCTTAGCTGAGCTGATTGATGAATTAGAATTAAAAGAAAAAACAATTTGTGCAACATCTATAGGTTGTTCTGTTTTCTTGTATGATTTTTTGAACATTGATTGTATTGAATCACCGCATGGCAGAGCAATGGCTGAAGCTACCGGAGTAAAACGTGCAAGACCGGATAAGTTTGTATTCACATATCAAGGTGACGGCGATTTTGCATCAATCGGACTTGCTGAATCTATGCATGGGGCATTAAGAGGAGAAAAAATTACCGGTATTTGTATCAATAATACAACTTATGGTATGACAGGCGGCCAGATGGGGCCGACAACACTTTTAGGTCAAAAAACTACAACATCTCCGATGGGCAGATTTACGGGGACTTACGGCTATCCGATTAAGGTTGCGGAACAGATTGCTTTATGTGACGGGACAGCTTTTTCTGCAAGGGTTGCCGTCGATTCTATTGCACATATTAATCAGGCAAAGAAACTTTTGAAAAAAGCTTTTGAAATTCAATTGAAGGGTTTAGGGTATACGTTTGTTGAATTTTTAGGAACTTGCCCGACTAACTGGAAAATGACGCCGGAAGAAGCACACGATAGAGTGAGAAACGAAATGATACCGGTGTATCCGTTGGGTGTATTTAAAGATATTACAGAGGATAAATAATGGAACAAAATTTTATTTTAGCTGGATTCGGTGGACAAGGAATATTATTTGCAGGCAAAGTTTTGGCTAATGCGTTTATGTTACTGGGGAAAAATGTTACCTGGTATCCATGTTATGGGGCTGAAATGAGAGGTGGAACCGTAAATTGTGAAATTGTTATATCTGATGATGAAGTAAGTTCTGTTCATAAAGAAAATGCAGATTGTATTATTGTTCTGAATCATTTATCATTTGACAGATTTTTACCTAAAGTTAAATCTGGGGGATTAATTCTTTCAAATTCGACACTGGTAAATGTGATAAAATCAAGAAACGATATCAAATATATTTCTGTTCCAATGACCGATATTGCAAATAAATCAGGGTATAATAAACTGGCAAATATGGTTGCATTAGGGGTATTAACTGATATTGTACCTGGATTGAATGATAAAATCTTGGAACAAGCATTAGGTAAAGTTTTAACAGATGATAGAAAACATTTAATTTATCCAAATCTTGAAGTTATCAAGCTTGGAATGAATTATGTAACTCCGGTTCATTAATACTCTAAAAAGCTGATAAAAAAAAATAAAAATAATGATAAACTTATTACACAAAGGATTATTATTTTGAAAAAGAAACATTTACTACAAAATATAAAAGAAAAAGAATCGCAAATCCAAAAATTTAAACTCCGTTTGGAGTCATCCGAATTGTGTGAAGATTTGTACAATAAAGCGATTTTAGAGAAAGCTATTTTGAAAAAAGAATTTGAAAATGCGCAAAAAAATAAATTTGTGGAAGCAATCAAAAAATTTATCCCAAAGAAAAAAGAATTAATTTGTGATTATTTTAAAAATTAATAGCTTTGTGTATATTTTATTAAAATAAAATTATAATAATGGTGTAAATTTATTTCCCCTTGTATTTACCCCTTGTTTTAACTATAATTCAATTGTTCGAACCAATAAGAAAGGGAACAAGATTATGAAAAAATCAATCAAAGATTTAGGTGACATCAAGGGTAAAAGAGCTCTTGTCAGAGTTGATATCAATGTACCTTTAGATGAAAACAAAAATGTTACAGACGATACACGTATTCAAGCAATTGTACCTACCGTGAATTACTTGAAAGAAAGAGGAGCTAAGATTATTCTTATGGCTCACTTAGGTCGTCCGAAAGGTGAAAGAAAACCTGAATTTTCTCTTGAACCTGTTGCTAAATATATGGCAAAAGTTTTTGGAGAAGAAATTGTATTTATTCCGTCAGTAGAAGAAGCTCCAGAATATGTAGCTAAACTTCAAGACGGTCAAATTGCTTTATTGGAAAACATTCGTTATTACAAAGCAGAAGAAGCAAAAGACGATGATATGACTTTCGCTGAAGAATTAGCAAAACTTGGTGATTTCTATGTAAATGATGCATTTGGTGCTGCTCATAGAAACCATACTTCAACTGCAAAAGTTGCAAAACTTGTTAAACCTGCAGTATCAGGTCTTTTGATGGAAAAAGAAATAAGATGCTTATCTCAAGCACTTGATAATCCTACAAGACCATTTACAGCAGTTGTTGGCGGAGCAAAAGTTTCTTCTAAAATCGGTGTTCTAGAAAACTTAATTGACAAAGTTGACAATCTTATTATCGGCGGCGGTATGGCTTATACATTTGTTAAAGCAAACGGCGGTAAAATTGGTAACTCTATTTGTGAAGATGACCAATTAGATGTTGCAAAAGCTATCGAAAAGAAAGCTGCTGATAAAGGTGTTAAACTTGTCATGGCAACAGATGTTTTAGTGGCTGATGATTTCTCAGGAAACGGAACAAACAAATTCGTTAAAATCGATGAAATTCCTGACGGATTTGAAGGTGTTGATGCCGGCCCTGAATCAAGAAAAGCATTTGCAGAAGTTTTAAAATCTTCAAAAACAATTCTTATGAACGGTCCTGTTGGTGCTTTTGAAAATCCTAAATTTGCAGACGGTACAAAAGCTGTATTAGAAGCAATTGTTGAAGCTACTAAAAACGGTGCAACTTCTGTAATCGGCGGCGGAGATTCTGTTTCTGCTGCTAAAAAATTCTGTAAAGCAGAAGATTTCACTCATGTTTCAACAGGCGGCGGTGCTTCATTAGAATTTATCGAAGGAAAAGTATTGCCGGGCGTTGCTGCATTAGACGATAAATAATGTAAATATTATTACTATAAACAAAAAGCCTCTAGATTTATTCTTGAGGCTTTTTTATTGCGTTTGGAAGAAAAAAATGTTATCTTTATTATATGGAAAATTTAGATACAACTTCGTTTGAAAAAGCAATAAATAGTTTAAATTCAATTATCAATAGATATAAAAAAGAAAATTTTGATATTGATATAAGAGATGCGGTTATTCAAAGATTTGAGTATACTTATTCTCTTGCAGTAAAAATGATGACCAGATATATAAATATGGTGTCGCCTTCTGAACAAACAGATATGACATTTAATGAAATTATTCGAAAGGCTAACCGTTTGGGGATTTTAAAAACAGATTTGGATAAATGGACAGAATATCGTCAAAAGCGAAATATGACCTCACACACTTATGATGAAACTGTTGCGAATATTGTCGTTAGTATAGTTGAAGATTTTAAAGACGAGGCAGCGTATTTGTTAGAGAAGTTAAAATGATTGATTTAGAAGATAAATATATTGATTTCATTAAAAAGACTATAAAATCAGAACTTCAAAATTTTAAACTCTATATTTTTGGTTCTCGTGCAAAAAATAATGCAAAAAAGTATTCAGATATAGATATTGCTATCGATTCACCTGAGTTTACGGACAAAATAAAGATGAAACTTGATTTTGTATTTGAAAACTCAACTATACCTTATGAAGTTGATATAATTGATTTGAATACAATATCTGAAACCTTTAAAAATGTTATTAAAAATGATTTAGTAGAAATATTATAGTGCTTTCAGATGTTTTTTTAAGAGTTTTTCATTCTTTTGAAAAATCATAATGTATTCGTGTTTAAAAATATTGAATCCCATTGCAAGAGCTCTGTAACGCCATAAGTTTGCAGTTTTTCCTTTTGCACGTTCATTTCCCTGCATATCTTTAATAATAGTTGCTTTATGTATAAATCCCAGCTGTTTCATTCTTTCCTGACATTCAAATCCGAGAGAAATAATTTGTGAATCCGCGTATTTATCACCTATAATTAACGCTGCAAAACGTCCGTCTTCAAGCAAATCATATCCGTTTTTTGCAACTTGTTTAAACAGTTCATAGAATTTTTCTGTTGAGCCGCAGTTTGATAAATCTTCTTTTCTATCAGAGAATTTTATAATATCATCATACGGCGGATGAAGAATTAATAATTGTGCTTTATCCCGTCCCATGATTTCTAATCTTGCTTTAACTTTTTCTTTGGCAAGTTCACTTGCTGAATCAGCACTTATAATATTAACATCTGTTACCAGTTGTTTTGGTGTAAATTTTTCAGAAACTTTTTCTGCCAAATCTTCTTTTAATTCTACTCCGATACATCTACGTCCCATATTTATTGCTTCAATTCCTGATGTACCTGAACCGAAAAATAAATCAAGAACTATATCATTTTTCTTCGTATATCTTTCGTATAATTGCTGTGCGATTTGAGGGATAAAGTTACCGTGGTATTCGTTTGAATGTCCGCCTTCTTTTAAGCGGGAAGAAAATTCCCAGAGAGTATCTGTTTTTACGTGGTCGTATTCTTTCCACTTCCTTAAGTTAATATCGTTGTAAGCAGTTGTTTTAATTTCATTATTTTTAACGACTTTCAAATTCGCCTTTTGAGGCTCTACTCTCTTAACGTTTGATTTTCTTGCCATACATAATCTCCCTCAAGGTTTGGGATATACTACCCAAACCCGCAACAAAATTGTAAACAATTATTAAGAAAATCACATCAAACAAATAGACGAAGTTTTTTACAAGCTGGGTAATCTTATTTCTTGATACGATTATTTTAATGAGTATAATACTGGTATGAACGACAAAATTTGTATTAAGGGAGCAAGGGAACACAATCTTCAAAACGTATCGCTGGAAATTCCTAAAAATGAATTGATTGTTTTTACCGGTGTTTCAGGTTCAGGGAAAAGTTCACTTGCGTTTGATACTATTTTTGCGGAAGGTCAAAGACGTTATGTCGAGAGCCTTTCTACTTACGCACGTCAATTCTTAGGTCAGATGGATAAACCTGATGTAGATTATATTGACGGACTTACACCTGCAATATCTATTGACCAGAAATCAACCAGTAACAATCCCCGCTCTACAGTCGGTACTGTTACTGAGATATACGATTATTTAAGACTGTTGTTTGCAAGAGTCGGGACTCCGTATTGCCCTGAATGCGGAAGGGAGATTAAACCTCAGACAATTGATGAAATTGTGAACAGTATTATGAAAAATCCTGAAGGTACCAAGATTCAAATTATGGCACCTGTTGCAAGAGGGAAAAAGGGCGAATTTGTATCACTATTTGAGGAATTGAGACAGGAAGGATTTGCAAGGGTTAAAATTGACGGAGAAATTTATAATATTGATGAGGATGAGATAAAGCTTGCAAAGACTAAAAAACATGATATTTATGTTGTTGTAGACAGAGTTGTGGTGAAAGAATCCGCCAAATCAAGAATTGCTGATAGTGTTCAAACGGCCCTAAAAAAAGCAGACGGTGTAACAGTTGTAGATGTTATCGGCAAAGGCGAAGTTATCTACAGTGAAAAACTGGCATGTGAACATTGTAATTTGAGTTTTGAAGAATTGGCTCCTAGGATATTCAGTTTTAATAACCCTTATGGTGCTTGTGAAAAATGTTCAGGGATTGGGTTTGATTATCAGATTTCTCCTGATTTGGTTATACCTGACAGAACAAAATCAATAAACGAAGGGGCAATTTATCCATGGAGTAAGAGTTCAACGGATTATTACAAGGATTTGCTGGCATCAGTTTCAATGGAATGCGGTATAGATTTGGATACTCCATTTAAGGATTTGCCAAAAGAACATCAGGATATTATTCTTTACGGCAGTGATAATATAATAAAACTTACAGTAAAACAGTTTGGCTCACACAGGTACAAAACCCGCTATCAAAGATTTTGCGGAGTTATCCCGTTTTTGATGAAACGTTATAACGAGGCAGGCGGCGAATACTGGAGAGAAGAAATTGAAAAATATATGATAACTACTCCTTGTGAAGCCTGTCACGGTGCAAGACTTAAGCCGTTCCCGCTTGCTGTCAGACTTAAAGGTACAACAAGAGAAGTTAATATTCACGAATTTTGTACAATGCCGATAGATGAAGCTTATGATTTTGTATCTGAATTATATCTTTCTTTGAATGATTTTCAAATGAAGATTGCAAAACAGGTGTTGGATGAAGTAAGAGCACGTTTGAAATTTTTGATGGATGTAGGATTGAGTTATCTTAACCTTGCAAGAACAGCAGGAACGCTTTCAGGCGGCGAAGCTCAGAGAATTAGACTAGCAACACAAATAGGAAGCGGTCTGTCAGGAGTTTTGTATGTTCTTGATGAACCGTCAATCGGTTTACACCAAAAAGATAATGATAGGTTAATAAAAACTCTTATCAGATTAAGAAATCTCGGAAACACATTGATTGTTGTAGAACATGATGAAGAAACAATGAGAAATGCTGATTATCTTGTAGATATCGGCCCGAAAGCCGGCGTAAACGGCGGAAGAATTGTTGCGCAGGGGACAATGGAAGATATTATGAAGGTTGAGGAATCAATTACAGGGCAGTATCTTTCAGGCAGAAAATTTATTCCGATACCTGAGAAACATAGAGAAGGCAACGGAAATTATCTGCGGGTTAAAAATGCACATTTGAATAACCTTAAAAATATCGATGTTGATATTCCGCTTGGAAAAATCAACGTTTTGACAGGTGTTTCAGGCTCCGGAAAATCAACTTTGATGAGCGATATTATTTGTCAGTTTGCAATTCATAAATTGAGAGGTAACAAACCAAAACCTCAAGGTGTAGATGATATTTTAGGGTTTGAAAATATTGATAAAATAATTGAGATTGACCAATCCCCAATTGGCAGAACTCCTCGTTCTAATCCGGCAACTTATACAGATGTATTCACTCCTATTCGTGAACTTTATGCAAAAACAAATGAAGCAAAGATGAGAGGTTATAAGGCCGGAAGATTCAGTTTCAATGTAAAAGGCGGAAGGTGTGAAGCCTGCAAAGGTGACGGGCTGTTAAAAATAGAGATGAACTTTTTATCAGATGTTTACGTAAAATGTGATGTTTGCGGGGGGAAAAGATATAACCGAGAAACATTAGAAGTTAAGTATAAAGGAAAAACTATTTATGATGTTCTTGAGATGAGCGTTAAAGAGGCTTTGGAATTCTTTGACAGTGTTCCTCAGATTAAGAACAAACTTCAAACATTGAATGATGTCGGCTTAGATTATATAAAACTCGGACAGAGTGCAACGACCTTATCTGGCGGGGAAGCACAGAGAATCAAACTTGCATCGGAATTGAACAAACGTGCAACCGGCAAGACTCTTTATTTATTGGATGAACCGTCAGTCGGACTTCACTGGGCTGACTTGGATAAGCTGATAAAAATATTGCAGCAGCTTGCAGATAACGGAAATACAATACTCGTTATTGAACACAATATGGATTTGATAAAGATAGCGGACAATATTATTGATTTGGGGCCTGACGGCGGTATTAACGGAGGGCAGATTGTTGCACAGGGTACACCAGAAGAAGTTGCGAAAGTTAAAAACTCATACACCGGTCAGTATTTAAAGAACATGTTACATATCTAATCTATGCTACACTATTATTATGAAACGAATAATTGCATTAGTTGATTGTGATTCTTTTTTTGTTACCTGTGAGCAGGCAGTAGAACCTAAACTCAAAGGAAAGCCTGTCTGCGTAATTTCAAGTAACGAAGGATGTGTTATTGCACGTGCAAAAGAGGCTAAAAAAATGGGTGTCAGAATGGGAATGCCGTATTTTATGGCCAAAAAAGAATTCCCCAATGCAATCTATATAAAAGCAGAACATGACCGCTACCGTTGGTTTTCAAAACGGGTAATGGATTGTCTCAAAAACTTTTCTCCTGATGTTGAGATATATTCAATTGATGAAGCATTTATTGATTTAACAGGAACTAGAAAACTCTATAAGCGAAATTATACTGATATTTGTCATATGATAAAGGACGAGATTAAAACAAAAACCGATATTGATGTATCAATAGGGGTGAGCCATT
The DNA here is from genome assembly GCA_944324835.1 of Candidatus Gastranaerophilales bacterium. GTDB lineage: Bacteria > Cyanobacteriota > Vampirovibrionia > Gastranaerophilales > Gastranaerophilaceae > UMGS1585. The sequence goes on along the minus strand of CALUXV010000003.1, from coordinate 74,070 downwards.
CAAAGACTCTGGCGAAACTTGCAAGTGACAAAGCAAAAAATAATGGCGGAATATATTCTATAGGGGCGTTTAGGATAAAAGAGGAATTGAAAAAAACAAAAGCAAATGAAGTTTGGGGGGTGGGGCAAAAAATAAGTAAATTTTGCCAGCGCTGGGGAATCCTAACTGCTGCAGATTTTGTTTCAAGAGCTGACAGCTGGCTTAAAAAAGAACTTGGGATAAATGCTGTTGAATTAAAACACGAACTTTTAGGCGAATGTATTTCTTCTGTTGATAATAGAGACGCTCCGCCCAAATCTATTCAGAATACATCTGCAATTGGCGGTTTTACATCTGATATAAACATTTTAAAATCAGAGATTTCAAGGCATATTCATTCAGCCTGTAAAAGATTAAGGAAATATGATGGCAAATGTTTATCTGTTGGGGTTATGCTAAGAACAAAAGATTTTTATGTTTATACAAAATATAAGGATTTGTTGCAGCCAACAAATTTTGAATTAACAATTAAAAAAGAAATAGATGAACTTTTATCTGCAATTTATTCTTCGGATAGATTATATAGAAGTACCGGAGTTATATTAAATAACCTCTTATACAGTCAGTCAGAACAATTATTTTTATTTGATACAACTTCTGATAAAGATGATAAACTTGCAAAATGTATTGATAAAATAGAAGAAAAATATGGAAAACATTCTATTAAAACCGGATTTTATAAATAAATATTGTTTCCGGCATGTTAATTAGTAAAATAATTTTTTATAGCGGATTTTATAAAATCTAAATCTGTATCATTGATATCATAGTACATTGGCATTCTAACCAAACAATCGGATACTTGATTTGTTACGTTCATATTCCCTGATACTCTGCCGTATTTTTTGCCTGCTGGTGAAGAATGTAGGGGAATATAATGAAATACGGGATTGATTCCGTTTGATTTCATATAATCAATGAATTTTGTTCTTTTATCAAGATTTTTAAACAGCACGTAATACATGTGAGCATTATGCCGGCAGTTTTGAGGAATAAATGGACGACGGATTTTGTTATCGTAATTAGAGAAAATTTCATCATATTTATGCCAGATATACATTCTTTTGTGATTAATTTTATCCATATTTTCTAATTGAGAATACAAATATGCTGCAACCATATCTGACGGAAGGAAGGATGAACCGATATCAACCCAGCTATATTTATCTATTTCTCCTCTAAAGAATTTTGAGCGGTTTGTACCTTTTTCACGTATTATTTCTGCACGTTCAGTGTATTCAGAATTATTGACGATTAAAGCTCCGCCTTCGCCGGAGATTACGTTTTTAGTTTCGTGGAAGGAAAAGCAGCCCAAATCGCCTATTGTTCCGAGCGGCTTATTTTTATAATAACTTCCGAGTGCTTGTGCGGCGTCTTCTACTACTTTAAGATTGTGTTCTTTAGCAATTTCAATAATTTTATCCATTTCACATGCTACGCCGGCATAATGTACAACACAAATTGCTTTTGTTTTGTCTGTTATTGCTTGTTCAATTAAATTTTCATCAATATTTAGAGTATCTTTTCTTATATCAACAAAAACAGGAATTCCGCCTCTTAATACAAATGCGTTTGCAGTTGAAACGAAGGTATAAGATGGCATAATTATTTCATCTCCTGGTTTAATATCAAGAAGAATTGCTGCCATCTCAAGTGCTGCAGTACAAGAATGTGTCAAAAGAGCCTTTTTACAGTTTAATTTCTTTTCAAGAAACTTATGACATTTTAGGGAATAATAGCCATCACCGCTTAAGATACCTTTGTCTATGGTATCTTTAATGTACTCAAGTTCATTTTCAATTGTAAACGGTCTATTAAATGGTATCATTTTAAATTCCTAATATGATTTTTATTCCAATATATCTTCTAACTCAAAACTTGTCATCGGTAATTTAGGTGTTTGTTTTACTGCCAATACGGTTCCTTTTTTTATATTCTTGGTTACAACAGAACCTATACCAATAATAGAGAATGCGCCTATTGTAAGATGGTCTGCAATCATACAGTTTGTTCCTAAAAAACAATTTTCCCCGATTTTAGAAAATCCTGCGATTCTCGGGCTGGATAAAAAACAATTATCATCTATTTGTACATGATGTCCGATTGTTGTATCGGACCATATAATGACATTATTTCCTATTTTTGCAAAAGGCTGGATATTGGTATTTGGAAGTATAAAAACATTTTCTCCAATATTTTCTGTATAACAAAGAGAATCTTTACTGACATAAGAGATAAATTTGTATCCTTTTGCTTTTGCCTGTTTGTATCTTTCTTCTCTAATTTTGTTTAGATGTTTGTACCCCATAAATATTGCTATTTTATATTCGTCAGGCGGATACAATTTCTCAAGATTATTAAAGTCTACTACCGGTTTGCCATTATAGTTATTCTCTTTTATATATTCTTTGTCAGAAGTATATGCAGATATTTCATAAGGTGAATTTTCTAGTTTGAAATAATATTCTAAAATTTGTGTTGAAGTATTTGGGCCCCACAAGATAATTTTTTGCATATTAATAATTCCTTAGCTTAAATATTCTCCGCCATCGATAGTTATACATTGTCCTTGAATCCAATAACTCTCTTTAGATAATAAGAACGCAATTAAGTCTGCTATATATTGAGTTTTACCGGCTTCATTGAAAATTGTTTTATCGGTTACTTCTTGTATATAATCTTTCCCTGAATTTTGAAAATAATTTTTTGTCATATTAGTATCAATCCCCCCCGGGGTGATTGCATTTATTCTAATTTTTTTATTTCCGATTTCTCGTGTTAAACCAACAGTAAGAGCATTTAATCCGGCTTTTGTAAGTCCATAAGATATTGCTGCCGGATGCGGTTTGTAGGAACTAATAGATGAAACAAAAACTATATTTAATAATTCTTGTTTGCATTTTTTCTTTTGAAGCGCTTTTATTATTTCAATTGCAGAAAAAAGATTTATGTTAAAATCTCTAATAGCTGTTTCGTAATCCCATACAGAAATAGGCATTACGCTCAAAACTCCTGCAGCGTGTACAAAACCAGATAACTTCCCGTATTTTTCTGCTATTTCAATAATTTTTTCAGAAATTATATCCATATTAGAGGCTAAATCCAGAATTTCATAATTAAATTTTTCAGGTTGTTTTAAACTATTTTTTAATTGTTGTAATTTTTCTTCGTCTCGTGCAATCCCAATAACGGAAGCTCCTTCTTCTGTAAGTTTTCTAACCGTAGTTTCTCCGATACCGCCGGATGCTCCTGTTATTAAAATTAAATCGTCATTTGTAAATTTAGTCATATTTCTCGCCGCCAAGTTGTAAAATATCGCCAATTGTTTTTGCTTTTTTAATTTCTGAAGCAGGAATTTTCAAGCCTAAAAACTTATTGAATAACGCAAGTGTTGTTACGGCTGCTAAAGAACCCCATTCTTCAAGGTTTTCGAGTTCAGTATTCTCGTTTATTTCTTCTTCTATTTCAATTGCATCAATCATTGTTTGTAAAAATTCGTCTTTTTTCATTTTATCTCCTTAATATTCTCTTATACCTGAACAATAAATTTTATTTGTTTCAAGTATGCAGCTTATCCAGGATAATCCGATTCCAAAACCGCTGAGTAATAATTTTAGTTTTTTATTCATTATATCATCTTTTATCATATCAGATATTGCGCAGGGAATTGATGTACAACTTTGATTGCCGTATTTTGATAATGTTTCAAATGGAAGTTTTTCAAGCGGGATATCACAATTAAAAGCAATATTTTTTAATATGAATTTATTTGCCTGATGCAAAATAAAATAATCTATATCATTTTTTTCTATTCCTGAAAAATTAAGAACATCATTAATTGAATCAGGTACTTTATCGAGAGTAAATTCCATAACACGCATACCATCCATTTGTGCGTTATATTTATATGTTCCGTCTGTATAAAAATCATCAGATTTAACAGGGTGTCTAAAGCCGCCGTTTTGTGCCATAATTACATCATAATTACTTCCATCCGTACCAATATCAAAATAAATAGGCTCATTATCAGAATTATATTCTAATAATGTAGCACTGCCGGCATCTCCAAAAATTGGTGCAGAATGATTCTCTCTAAACATATCAGTATATTTACTTGAAGTATCTCCAACAAGGAGTAATATTCGTTTTAAACCGGTGTTTATTAAGCCCGAAGCAATATACAATCCATAAGCATATCCTGCACATCCCTGATTTACGTCAAATGCGAAAATGGAATTCCGTAATTTTAATTTATTTTGTAATATGCAAGCCGTTGCAGGTATATAATAATCAGGAGTTTGGGTTACAAAAATGATACCATCAATTGTATCAGGAGAAATGTTCATTTCTTCAAATAAAATTTCTGCAGCTCTTTGACATAAATCCGCCGCAGTCGTATTTTCATCAACAACCCGCCTTTTGTTAAAGCCGGATGATTTCATTACTTTTTTCAACTGTTTTTCATCCCCATTATATAAAGTTTTATCATCTAAAAGACAAAGTTCTTTTGGGGGAATAACCGTTGAGATACCTCTGATTGAAACATTATTAACCTTTAATTGCAGCATATTCAGTCCTTATTCTTCTTCTAAAATTGCCAATCCGAAACCTGTTTTGCCATATCTGTTACCATTATACAGCATATATCTGTTACCATTGTAATCAAATACATTCGGATAACATATCATTTCGCTATCCCAGCCTGATTCCGATATATCAAGACCTTCTTGATTATCATATCTTGTCCAGTTTTTCCCATCTTTTGATTCTGCGTATCTTATGCGATATGTTGGAGCATCTTTTGAAGCTCTTGAACAAAACCACATTTTATAAATATTGTTTTCTTTAATGACATATGGTCTGCCTGCTGCATATTCATATTCATCCTGAAAATCAATTGCAATAGAGTTATTGCGTTTCCAGTTTATACCATCTGTACTTTCTGCATATTCAATATTGTAATAATGAAACCAGTAGTCATCTCTAAATTCCCAGCCGCGGCAAGCAGGAAACCACATTTTATATATAGATTCATCATAAATTACAAATGGGGCAGCAACAAAATATGGATTATTTTTATCCTGGGTGACAATTGGACCTTCGTATTTTCTTACAAATGTTTCTCCGTTATTATTTGTTTCTGCTAGACCGATTGAAGCATTATATCTGGTCATTGCACCGACATCTATACCTACATAATATGCTCTTATTGTATTGTCTTTTTCTTTCAATAAACTAGATATTGCTGCTCCGTTATCATCAAAACAGCCTCGTTTGCCTGGTGAAAATGATGGTTTTACAGATTGGTTAATAATTTTTTTATCTTTCATATTATAATCAACATAATATGCATGTCCTCTGCCTTCATTATCACGCCCGGTTACAAAGATTCTAAAAACATCTTCTTCTATTTGAAGATAAACAGGAAGTGCAGCATAGCAGGTTATACCGCCTATGTTATTTTCTAAATTAAAAATTCGACCTAATTTTTTCCATTTCATAATTTATTCTCCTAAATTATTATGATGATAAAAATTTATCTTCCTAAAGTCATTAATGCTGAAAGCTAATGGTAAAACGTCTTTAACAATGTCTTTGTCTAAAACTTTCTCACATACCGTATTAACATAAATTAACCAAACTTCTCTATTATTATTTTTGATAGATTTAATAATATTGTTTATAAATTCTTCAAATATCTTATTCTTAAACGGATTAAACATATAAAATACGTTTATTTTATCAAGTATATCAATATCAATTCTATTTATATCAGAGTTAATTATTTCAAAATTACGAATATTTAATTCTGTAAGATTTTTTTTACTAATATTTGCAATATCTTCAATTATTTCAACCCCATAAACTTTTTTGAAATAACTGCTTGCTAAGTAAAGTGGAAAACCTAATCCAGAACCGCAATCCATAAAATTCCAGTTTTGATGAGTATTGATTTTAGACAATAAATTTAAAAAAGTACTTTTGAATGTTGATTCACAATCTACGCAATCTTTGTATTTGTTTTTGTAACAGCTAAAAAAATCAACATCTTTATTTTCAAACTCTGCAGCTTGAAGTTTATATAATTTATCTGAGTTGTGTTTGTATTTAATAAGTGCCATTATTCCTCCCTTTTATAAAATTGAAGGAATTTTTGCCGCAATTAAAAATTAAATCTAAAACTGATACATTATGAATAAATGGCGGATATAGTTGAGGATATTCTTTATATCCTGAATAATTCATCCATGTAAGTTTTATATTAGCTTTATTGAACAATTCTTTATTAATATAATTTTTTGCCGCAGGACCGGATATATATTCTGTAGCTCCGGCTTGTTTACACAAATTAATTAAGCGTTCTGTTTTGCCGCCTTCTAATATATAATTAGATGAATATGATATTGGGGTATCAATACTAAGTATTTTATTTATTTCCAGAATGAATTTATAATTTATTTGGGAAAGATATTTTTCATCATCTTCAAGATATAAAGGCTCAAATATATCTTTGTATTCCTTAAAATAAGGCGTTTTTGCGTAATTATTTTTTATACTTGTCCAATGTTTCTTCCGCCAATAATTATTGGCAGTTTTTACATCTTTTATTTTTCGTTGTTCTGAAATATGTCCTTTAGTTTCTATTGGAATACTAAGCCACAAAAGCCCGTCTTTTGTTTTAATTAAATTCCTGTTTCTCCAATCATTTTTTGTATACTGAACATCATCGTAAAAAATGAATTCATCAACCTTGTTGATTAAATCAAAATATCCTTTCCAGGGAATATAATTTGATTGTAAAATTGCAATTTTTTTATCTTGCATTAAATACATTCTCCCAACAAGCTTTTATTTCATTTTCATCAAAATATTTTGATATGTTTTGTTTATTTAATTCAATGTTATCATTTTTTATAAATTCTTCAAATGACATATTAACTATATCATTACTATTATAGACTTTTACATTATCAATATTGTTTAGTTGATAGTATGTTGAACTTTTATCATTTATAAAAACTTTTTTACCTAGATATAATGATGAATAAGTATTGCTTGCTCCCTGCTGGCGATTTTGATTTAAAATCAAAATATCATTATTTGCCAAATGTTCTAAATATTTTTTAGGTGAGATTAATTTTTCAAGATATTCAAATTTATTCCCAAAAATTGATTTTCCTTTTTGAATTATTTCATCTTTGAATTGCATTTTCCCATAAGAAAGAACTGTTGTAATTTTAATATTTTCATTTTTAAACTTAGATAATACATCAAGCATTTCTAAAGTGGATTCGTCGCATGAATTGTTTATTTGTATAATTATATTATTATGTTGTTTTAGTTTTACCTGGTTTAACAAATCTTTTGATATCGGGAAAACATATTTTGTTTTTAAAAAGATTCCGTTAGTATTATATCTTTTAATCACTTCTTCTTTGTCAGGAACAGTTAAATACCCTTTAAAATTTGTCCTTACAAAGTCATTCTTTTCATCTCTTTTAGCATTATATAAATCGCCGCCCCAAATTCCCCAATAAGATTTTTTTAATAGTTCTGGTGTGCGATATAACCCGTCAATAGCTCCCGGCATGAATAAAGAATGGAAAATTATCTTATCAATATTAGGTTCTAATAACCCCTTTATATCTTTAAAATAGATATATTCATATACATTTTTACCTCTTGGAAACAGGGTTGGTTCTTTATCCGGATGCTTTTTATAACAAAGCATCATATGTTCATCCGGATTAAAATTCTTGTTTATAAAATCAACAAAAGGTTTATTGAACTTATTATTATCCATTACATGAACATATTTGTAACGGGTAATATTTTGATTTATTTTCTTTGTCAGGAAAAAACTCCGGATTTTTTTTATATAAAGTTTTATTTTTGTCAGCATGTCAAACCTGTCTATAACACTATATTTATTGTGTTATTATCCTTGTTATATATAAGATATTCTATCACAAAATTAACACTAAAAGTATTATAGATATATTTTAAATATGCGGTTTTACTGTTTTCATAACATAATAAATATTATGTTATGAAATATTTTGCATAAGTTTAAATTCACAACATAAATATATTTATCAAATCTGTTTTATATTCAGATTTTTCTAAAAACTCTTTTACTTCATTAAAAACTAATCTGTTATAATTTTTTATGGCAAAAAGAACCAAATCAGGTTTCAAATCTTTTAACTTTTTCGGTGGATAAATTGTATAATTTCCAATTTTTTTACCGGCTCTTGAAGAATTTTTATCAATTATACCAATTATATTTTTATAGCTGATTCTATACTTTTTAATCAAGCGTTCTAAGAATAAACTTGCGCCCCAAAATACAATTCGTTTTTTACGATTTTTCCATAAAAAATAAAATAATTTTATTATAAATCCAAAAGACAATTCATTTATATCATTAATATTTTTATATTTATTCAATTGCCTTGATAATCGTTCATATTTCCTTTTTTTTATTAACGGCAATAAAGACTGGTACAGAAATTCTTTTGATAACAGTTCAATATCTTTACATTTATGAAAATTATTAATAAGCCATTCGGCACATAGTTTTTTAGCTTCATAGCTGTCATTTTGGAATAATGTTAATGATAATACAGAATTTATTCTATTCAAATATAAGTATATATAATTAAACTTATTTTCTTCATATACATCACTTATATTCAAATCCTCAAGTTGTATCTCTGCCGATTTTAAAGCCGAAACAATATTCCTTAAAGGGATTTTGGCAGAATTCAAACTATCATTGCGTTTATAGTAGTGATAATAAACATTATTAATCAAAGCAATGTTCTTTGATTTAAGAACAACTTTATTCAAAAAGACACAATCTTGCGCCTTCACACATTCCGGAGGAAAATTAATATGGTTTTTAAAAACTAAATCCGAACGATATATACCGGTCTGCCATTCGTAAGTAAAAAAATAGCGCCCAAATTTTTCTATATTTAAGTTAAGAGGAGATTCAGAAATTGAACCATCGGTATTAATATTTTTTCTGCGGCATTTTACAATATCATAATCTTTTTCTTTTGCTTTTTTATATAGTTCTTCATAATAACTTTTATCGACTGCATCATCTGAATCAACAAAACCCAGATACTCCCCTTGCGCAATTTCTAATCCTCTATTTCGTGCAACTGCTGCTCCTGAATTTTGTTCAGATGTTATAACTCTAATCCGTTTATCACGTTCGGCATATTCTTGTAAAATATTCAAAGAGTTATCTGTTGAACAATCATCAATACAGATAATTTCTATATCTTGTAAGGTTTGATTAATAAGAGAATCAAGACATCTCCTAAGATACTTTTCAACATTATATACAGGTATTATTATTGAAATCTTTATCAATCATTAGCCCTCATTATAAATTCTTGTTTCATAATTATATTTTCAAAATAATTTATATAGTATTTATTATAAAATCTTTCATAAAATAATTTTAATTCGTTTAAATCTTTTATATTCGGTATATAGCGCCAAGCAAGGCTCAACAAATTAAATAGTTCAAAAATATTAGATTCTCCATTAAGTCTTACAGCTCCAATATTACTGAAATAATTTCCATAAACAGAACTAAAAGGCTTGTAATATGGTAACATCTTCTTACCTGATAATGCACTCATTAATAAATTATTTACACAAAAGAATAATCTTTTACCGCTGCTCAACTGCAAATTTGTATCATGGAAACAGATAATTGCATTTTGTTTCAAATAAGGAAGAACTTGTAACGTATCCAATATTTCACCCGGGACACTATGAACCGTATCTATAAAACAAAAATCAAATTTTTCTTCTTCATTTTCACTGGATGAAATTTCATCCAAAAAGTTGCAAGCCATTCCTCCTGTTTTCAATGCCCAATTCTTTCTTAATTCCGGATAATCATCTAATAAAAAACCTGTCTTTTTATCTTTTATTCTATAGTGCCATTCATTGTAATCTATTGAAAATAAACGTGCGTCATTTCTATTTTTGATTGCGTTTAGAATTAAAAATGATGAACCGCCTTTTGAAACTCCTAATTCTAATATTTTTTTAGGTTTATACCGATTAATTAATGTTATTAAAAATAATCTGTCTTGATTAGACATCTCAGAATATTGTTTATAATCTTCTCCTAGTTCTACGTATTCAGAAATTTCCTCATCCGTTGATTTTATAAATGTAAAACCTAAATCTCGAGTGTCATTATCTATAACACTTTCTGGTGATTGGGCTACAGATTCTGTATCTAAATCTATTTCTCTTGCTCTATTTTGTTCAAATATATTTGGTAATAATTCAATATTTGGATAATTTTTAGAAAAATTCTTTTTCAAATCATTATAAATATCTTCATTATTTGATAAAACAGTCAATAAAACCGCATCCGGATGTAATTCTTTTATTTTGTCAGGAGAGTAAACTGGATAATACCCTATTTTTTTACCCCATAAACTTTTATTTCTGTCAACAAACCCTATAATATTTGGGTTCATTTCATCATCTTTTTCCAAGACAGACCTTATAAATATACTTGCACCCCATAAAAGAACTTTTTTAGTGCCGACAATAGTATTTATATATTCAGATGTTATATGTGTTTGTTTAAATACAGTCTTAAACTCATTCCATTCATCAGGCAGCATATTTTTACAATATTGAATTAATTTTAAATACTGCTCATTATCGCACAAACTTATACCCGCACGAATATGATTTCTAAAAGCATTTATAAAACTATGTTTATATTCTGCATAAATCCCTTTACCCAATAAAAATTTTCTAACATAATTCGCAGCCGATATAATATTTTCACAACTATTTGCGCGTTCTTTTGCAATACTGCCTTCCCTATTATATCTGTAATTTATTAATTCATCTTTTATTATAACTATTCTCTCAGCACAAATCCTTGATATGTGTCCAAACCCAACATCGTTACTTGAAGATAAATTCTGAAATTTTAAACAATTATTTGTAATTAAACTTTTTTTATAAAGCTTATTCCATGGAACAACGCAAAATAAACCCAATATCTCATCTTTTAAATCTTTTGGTGAAAAGACTTTATTAAAAGGGGCTTTGTCAAGATTAATCGGCCACAAAGGGTTCCCTGATTCAATAACATTTTTATTTTCATCAACCTTTCTTGCGGAACAGACAACTAAGTCAGCGTTATTTTTCTTTGCCGCAGAATATAATTTTTCCAGCATATCCGGTTCAAAATAATCATCCGAATCCAAAAACTGAATATATTCACCTTTTGCCAGTTCAATACCTTTATTACGTGCAGCTGCTGCACCCTGATTGTCTTGATGTACAACAATAAATCTGGAATCTTTTTTCTTATACTCTTCAAGAATATTGTTTGATAAATCCGTTGAACCGTCATCAACGCAAATAATTTCATAATCTCCAAAAGTTTGATTTAATATACTATCCAAACATTCTTGTAAATACTTTTCAACATTATATACAGGTATTATTATTGAAATCTTTATCATTTAATTATTTCTTTCTATAATCGCTGCTGTTTGAACTCCGGTTAAATTCATCTTAGATATTAAATCTTTAGAAATTAAATCTCTAGTATTAACAACCGTTACTTTACCATATTGTGAAAATCTCTCATATATATCACGCCCGTATTTTCTAACATGATCAGACTGACCGTAATATTTCAAACAATCTTCAGGTGTTACAATTGATGCATCCTCAAAGGTATATTCCATTTCAGAATAGTAAGGCGCTGTCAGTATCATTTTGCCATCAGGTTTCAAGACTCGCAATAACTCTTTGAAAAATAATTTTTCATTTTTAATATGCTCAACAACATGATTACTTATAATATAATCAAATGTATTATCTGCAAATTTTAAATTTAATACGTCCATTTTCAAACAATTTTTTGCATAAGAATATTTTTCCGGAAATAAATCTATTGATGTATAATCAACATTTTTGCTGGAAACAAATAAGTTATATATGCTTTTTTCTGGAGCTGTATGCAGAATCTTTATTTTTTTATTTCCATCACTTAAAATATATTTTTGATAAACATAATATAAAAAACGATGCCTTTCTAATGTATCACACTTAGGGCATTTTATATTATAACGTACAGGGTTTCCGAAATTAATAAAAAAATCAAAGTTATCACAGTACGGGCAGTAATATTTTACAGAATATTTTTCATCATAGAGTTGAAAAATATTATCATATAACTTTATTGATGGATATTTTTTTTCAAAATCCAATTTCAGCGATGAATACCTTTTTCTGTTTTCAGAATAAACAGAAAATACAACTATATCAGGATTAATTGTATTCAAGACTTCCGGTGAGATTATTTTATATCCGTACAAATCAGTGTTTTGTTTTTTAATATCTACATCTACTATACCTGTGACATTCTGAAAACTGTAATTTTCTAATACTTCACTTAAAAAATTACTACACCCCCAAAATACTATTTGTTTATCTTTTATATTATTAATGCAATCTGCAAAATAATTTTTTAAATCAATAATCGACATTTACTCTCCTTCTCACAATCATTATATCATAATAATTTATTCCCATTTTATTCCGACGATTGCTTTGAATTTATTTACAAAATCATCAAAAGAAATATTTGTCTTATAATTAGTACGTTTATTAATTATTTTAACTGTTTTTGCTTTATTATTTACCCCGATTATAGATAAACAATGCCACTTATCAATACCTTTTACTTTTTTGTTTGAGGTCATTCCTACAAAACTGTACTCTTTTGAATTATGATTCCCCAAATCTGTTAACAATGATATAACTTCATCCTTATGTTTTTTTAAATTTAAACTCAAATCACTTTCTCCAATAGATATAGGATTTTGACCGGTAAACCATTTAAAAGCATTTGAAGCTTTATTATATTCACAAGCTCTGTTTTTTATTATAGGGAACATATATAAACGTGCCAATAAAGGTTTCATCAGCGGATGCTGTTTTACCATTTTTCTTATTGCAATATTCATCCCTAAGCTTAACTTGGAATTAGAATAATTAAAACTGGAAAGCCCGAATGAGTTGTCAGAATATTCTTTATATAAATCAAAATCAGCCCCCATATAATCTTTCAGCAACGCTTTATATGTTTTATTCTTTCCGTCAATATTCAACGTAATTTTATATGCCGGATCCATTTGGGCATCTTTTTGTATTTTTATACGTTTCTTTAAAATATCTCTTCCTTTTTCTGAGTTCCAAAGAGAATAACGGGTTGCTTCATCAAAACAGTTTGCAATAACCTGTATATCATTCTTCGCGCGGAAAATTTCTTCATCAGTCAATGAACGCCATTTTATATTTTTCATATTATGGTTTAAATAAGGGTAAATTTTTCTAAGCAAAGAAATTTTCATACTTGATTAAAATCCAAAAATAAAAAAAATTGCGGGTGTAGTTATAATTTTTATAAAAACTAAAAACGGCTTCCAGAAACTATTGAAAGCCGTTTAAATAAATGGTCGGGATGACACGATTTGAACGTGCGACCCCCTCGTCCCAAGGGAGTTTTACCAGCGTCATCCGATATTTTAAACGTCCTTAAACGCAATTACCATAACCTTTTTATTTTACTTGATTTTTAAATAAAATATATTATAATATATTTAAAGTGGTATAATATATACGATAATATATTTTAATCTCATGAAAAAAACATCAGTAATACCAATACCTGTTAATAAAGCATTAAAAAAACTCGGGGCAGATTTAAAAGAAGCCCGTATAAAAAGACGGCTTACAATGGCACTTGTGGAGGAACGTGCCGGGATTACTCATATTACCTTAACTAAAGTGGAAAAAGGCGATTCAGGTGTTTCTATGGGTATTTATGCAAAAGTCATGTTTGTACTCGGTTTAATAGATAATCTTTACAACCTTGCGGACCCTGATAGTGATACTGTAGGCAAGATATATGATAAAAATAATCTTCCTCAACGAGTCCGTTATAAAAAAGACGAAGGATAAAATTTATGTCTGATAAAAAAATTTTAGTTTATATAGAATTAAATAATGAAAATCATTTTGTCGGAACTCTCTGGTCTCATTTTAACAGAGGGAAAGAAACGTCTGATTTCGAGTATTCAAAGGAGTGGTTAAATAACAATAAAGCATTTTCTTTAGAACCTGGCTTATTCTTTGGTTTCGGTAAACAGGTAAACCCACGACAAACTCCTTTGTTTGGCTCATTTGGAGACTCTGCACCTGATACCTGGGGCAGAATTCTTATGAGAAGATATGAAAATCAAATTGCAAAAGAAGAAAACAGAAGCCCCAAAACCCTAAATGAAATCGACTACCTTTTATATGTAAATGATTATGCAAGGCAGGGTGCTTTACGATTCAAAACAGAAGACAGTGAAGAATTTTTGTACCCGGGTAGTTTAAAATCTATTCCGCCATTGGTAAATCTAACTAAATTACTTGCGGCAACAGAAAAAGTTATAGCTTCAGAAGAAAAGAATAGCGATTTGCAACTGTTGCTAGCACCGGGTTCATCTCTGGGCGGAGCCAGACCCAAAGCCAGTGTTATTGATAAACAGGGCAACTTATGTATTGCGAAATTTCCTAAAAAAGACGATTTTACAAATAACGTACTTTGGGAAGCAGTTGCACTTACACTTGCTAAAAACTGCGGTTTAAAAGTTCAGGAATGGTCTTTACTTAAAGCGGGAACTAAAGACGTCATTGTTTTAAAACGTTTCGACAGAAAAGGAGAACAACGAGTTCCGTTCTTATCTGCAATGAGTATGCTTAATGCTGTTGATAATGACAGCCAAACTCATAGTTATATGGATATTGCAGATGCAATAAGACAATACGGAGCAGCACCGAAAGAGGATTTAACAGAACTTTGGAAAAGAATTGTATTTTCAATCCTTATTTCAAACACAGACGACCACCTTAGAAACCACGGATTTTTATATGTAAATGAAGGCGGTTGGCGATTATCCCCATTGTATGACGTTAATCCAAGCAATGACAATAAAAATGTTTTAAGCACTTACATAACGGAACATGATAACTCACAAAGTTTGGATTTAGCCTTAGAAGTAAGTGAATATTTTGATATCATGCCTGAAACGGCTAAAAATATTATTTTAGAGATGAAAAAACAAACCTCAAAATGGCGGCAGGTTGCTAAAAATATGGGATTATCAAAGTCCGAAATTAATAAAATGGAAGATGCTTTTTTGTTATCAAAATAAATTTTACAAAATAGCACACTCATATTTTACAAAATGGCAGGGTTGTATTATACATTTTGACAGGCTTACAAAATAACTTCATATTTGTCATTTAATCTGTATTTTCTATTTTTCCCTTCACCTTCTGCGATAATAAACCCTGCTTCTGTCCATTTCAAAAGCAAGCGGTTTGCAGTGCGTGGTGCAAATTTAAAGAAATCGACAATTTTTTTGCTGTAATATATTTCTGAGTTTCAAAAAGGTTGAGTATTTTGGATTAAATTTTGCTATAAATTTGTCACTTTCTTGTGGGAAAGTCAAATTTTAAAAGAGAAAGATTTAATAAGTATTATGGTATAAAAACAAGAAATGCTAAAGTTCTAATAATATGCCCTACTGAAATTATTCACTAAATTGTACGTTTTGTAAAACGTGAATGAATTGTTATCATTATTAAAAAAAGTACAGTCTAACGACTTATTTCAAACGTTTTATAAAAAATCCTTTAAACAGGTTATGTCGTAAAAGCGAATTAATAGTTTAATAATGCTAGGATAGGAGAGTTTGTAGCATGGTGAAAAAGAGAGAAGGGTTTTATTTTGAGTTGTTGGATTTATTGAAACAAGACCCTGAAAATAGATTTTATTCAGAAAATGGAAAAGACCTACTCAGAAATAAATTATATGAATGTGCCATGAAAATGGATAAAGACCTGATTAAACTCTTGCTATCAAATGACAGAATTAAAGAACAGTTTTTTACGGACATAGACGGCTTGCTTGTGTTTGATAAAACTGCTTTCGGGTGGGCAATAAATAATAAGGCATTTCTGCAAGACTCTTACACAAGGTTTAAAAATACTATTGGATTGATTGATAGTAGGGAACAATTTATCTCTTCTAAAAACGATGTGGTTTTATCCTTTCCTTATAAAGACTGCGTTTTGGAAGGCGGTCAAACAAAAGAAGACCAGAAACGAGAAGAAATCTATTACAATGAGTTATTAGCACCTGATGACGTAGATAGATTGCTTGATCCTAAAGTGTTCACAAATGCTAAACGCTATACGAAAGATGGAGAGGAAAACATAACTGAATTTCAAGATTCTGACAATCTACTAATAAAAGGTAATAATTTACTCGCCTTATCTTCTATACTTAAAAGATATGAAGGCAGAGTTAAATGTATCTACATTGACCCACCATATTATTTTAATAAAGCAACAGAAACGGATGCCTTTAAGTATAATTCTAATTTTCATATGTCTACTTGGCTATCATTTATGAAGAATAGATTGGAAATGTCTAAAAGAATGTTATGTGAAGGAGGAACTATATGGATAAGCATAAGCGATGACGGTATGCACTATTTAAAAGTAATGGCAGATGACATTTTTGGTAAAGAACATTTTGTTGCAACGTTACCAAGAAGAACTCGTAATGGTAAATCTGATGTTCCTTTCAATCTTTCACAGGATTTTGATTGGTTGCTATGTTACACGAATGTTACAGATAAAACAGATATTGTCGGAAGAGTTGTAAAACGTAAATATTATGAAACCCCTGATTTTCCAGGACGTCCTTGGCGTATTTCTGATTTGACAACGCAAAAAGTTGAATCTCAACGTCCTAATTCAGCGTTTGATTTAATTGACCCGAAAACTCAAAAGGTCTATAAATATAATCCTAAAAGGCTTTGGGGAATTACAAAAGACACTTTTCAAGAATATTATGATAAAGGAGCAATTGTATTTCCTGATGATTACGATTTTTTAAATATATCAGTTCCTTATTCTCGCAAATTTAAAGAAGAAGATGAAAAAAGTGGGAAATTAAGTGCTGTAATTTCAGATTTTCAAATCCAAGATTTTTTAAGTAACCTTATGTTTTATTCAAAAAATAAGGATGGTAATGAACAAATAGAACAAACTCTTGGAAATGAAAAATTTAATTATTCTAAGCCAGAAAATCTTATAAAATCTATTCTTGAAGTTTGTACAAAAGAGAATGATATTATATTAGACTTTTTCATGGGCGCCGCAACTACCCAGTCTGTTGCATTAAAATTGAACAGACAATTTATTGGGATTGAACAAATGACATACATAAATAATGTGTCAATTGAAAGATTAAAAGCTACATTAAATGGTGAACAAGGCGGTATTTCTAAAGATGTAGACTGGCAAGGCGGTGGAAGTTTCGTTTATTGCGAATTAAAAGAACTGAACCAAAAGTATATAGACGAAATAATGGTTGCTGATGATGACAAACTTGTTGAATTATATCCTCAAATCACGGAGTCTGAATTTATCAGTTATAAGGTGGATATAAATAAACTTAAAAATTCGAAACAAGACTTTAAAGACTTGTCAACAGAAGATAAACGCAGGTTCTTGATTGAAGTATTGGATAAAAATCTGCTTTATGTAAACTACTGTGATATGGAAGATGAAGAACTTGCTGTAACAGAAGAAGAAAAAGTATTTACGAAAAGCTTTTACGGAGATGTGTAAATGACTTTTTTGTTTGAAGAAATAAAGACATTAAGAGAATATGCTCCGGAAGCTTATAAAGAGCTTCCAAAATATGTTACACAAAATCTCACTCAAAAATATACAATAAGACCGTATCAAGAAATTGCGTTTAGAAATTTCATAACCTATTTTGAGAATGAAAGATTATGCCGTAAGCCATCACAGGTATTATTTCACATGGCTACAGGCAGTGGAAAAACATTGATTATGGCAGGGCTTATTTTGTATCTTTACAAGAAGGGATACAGAAACTTTCTGTTTTTCGTCAACACTGATAATATCGTCCAGAAAACTAAGGATAACTTTATAAATCAGACCTCAAGCAAATACCTTTTTAATGACGAGATTAATATTGATGGACAGTCTGTTAAAATCAGGACAGTTGATAACTTTCAGGATTGGAACAAAGACGATATTAATATATGTTTTACAACCATTCAAGGGTTGCACACGAGCCTTACTCAATTTAAGGAAAACGGCATTACTGATGATGATTTTTCAGAGAAGAAAATTGTTTTAATTGCTGATGAAGCCCACCACCTCAATATTGAAACGAAAAAAGGCTTATCCAAAGGGGAAAAAGAAGATAAAAACAGTTGGGAAACAACTGTAAACAGAATATTTAATGCAGATAGAGATAATGTTCTATTAGAGTTTACAGCTACTTGCGACTTGAAAAATCCATATATTAAGAACGAGTATGAAAAGAAAATTATCATAGATTATCCGTTGAAAAAGTTTAGAGAAGATAGATACTCTAAAGAAGTTAAAACTTTTCAATCCCATGTACCACTAATTGACAGAGTTCTACAGGCAATACTGTTGAGTCAGTACAGATTAAAACTGTTTCAAGACAATAAGAAGACGATAAAACCTGTAATTTTATTTAAAAGTGATAAGATTGATTCGAGTAAGAAATTTTATACGGAACAATTTAGACCATTGATTGATAACTTATCAGTTACCGATTTAAACAGAATAAGAACCCAGACAGAAAATCCGCTCTTGGCTAAAATGTTTTCGTATTATGACAGTCATTTATCATTACAAGAACTTATTTTAGAGATAAAAGAAGATTTTTCTGATAATAAATGTATTTCTGTCAACAGTAGAGAAGATAAGGGAACTTATCAACTATTAATAAATTCTCTGGAAGATAGAAATAATTTAATACGCTGTATATTTGCCGTAGACCAGTTAAATGAAGGCTGGGATGTTTTAAATCTTTTCGATATTGTAAGATTATATGAAACCCGTAGTGCAGAGAGACATGGTGGTCCGGGAAAACAAACGATACAAGAAGCACAATTAATCGGCAGAGGTGCAAGATATTGCCCTTTTACAACAACCGATAAATCTGAAAGGTTTTTACGTAAGTTTGATGATGACATTACTAATGAATTAAGAATTTGTGAAACATTATATTACCACTGCATGTATAATTCATTGTATATTTCTGAATTAACAACAGCAATGAAAGGTATCGGCTTATTACCGGATAATATTACGGAATGTTCATACATATTAAAAGAAGATTTTAAGCGTGATGATATTTATAAACGAGGTTTGGTGTTTGAAAATGAGCGAGTCGTAAAATCCAGAAAGAAAATTACAGAATTGTTGCCATCTGTAAGAATGGCTGATTATAATATTGACTTATCATCTGGAGCAACAGCTCTAAATACGTTATTGGAAAATTCAGAAGATGACACAAATACACTAGAAAAAGGGTATACGAAATCCTTCACTATATCACAGATTGCAGACAGGAATTACTCAATAGTACATAAGGCTTTACGTCAATTTAATATTTATAAATTTAATATATTACAAGAATACTACCCTAATTTAACATCAATCAGGCAGTTTATAACTGACCATAAATATCTGGGAAATATTAAAATTAATATTAAAACAAGTATTCCTGAAGTAAATAATGAACAGTTATATATAGCGTGTAAACGTGTATTAGAAAAGATTGCCGATAAAATTTCTGATATTGAAGAAACTTATGAAGGTTCTAAAGAGTTTAAGCCTAAAAAATTATGTGAAGTGTTTAAAGATAAAACTGTAAGCTACACAGACCCTCATGGAGACGGACAAGGAGTGTCTCAATCTCATGGAGCTATTTCTGAACATTTAAAAGTGAACTTACCAGATGAAGATTGGTTTGTATTTACAGATAACTATGGAACAAGTGAAGAAAAAGAATTTGTTGCATACTTTAAAGACCATGTACAGGATTTAAAAGATAAGTATGAAAAAGTTTATTTAATAAGGAATGAAAGACAGCTAAAATTGTTCTCTTTCAATGGCGGTGAACGTTTTGAGCCGGATTACTTACTTATTATGACCAAGCATAATGGCAATATAACAGACCAATACCAGATTTTTATTGAACCTAAAGGCTCTCACTTGATATTAAAAGACAGTTGGAAAGAACAATTTTTGCTGGAGATTGAAAATGAAGGAATACCTGTGAAAACATTAATTGATGATAATAACTACAAGATAATAGGTTTCCCTTTCTTTAATAAAGCCGAACGGCAGGCTCAATTTAATGAAGCAATGAGCAGGTTATAATTCAAAATCTATATTAAAGTCATTTATATCTGAAGTTTCATGCTATTGCAAGTGTGAAGAGAAGGTTTGATTACATAATAATTACATAATGACAATAAAAAAGAGTTTCAGAAATTTCCTGAAACTCTTTTATTTAAATGGTCGGGATGACACGATTTGAACGTGCGACCCCCTCGTCCCAAGCGAGGTGCGCTACCAAGCTGCGCCACATCCCGAAAGTATTTAATTGTCATGGAGTAGCGCACCTACGGTGCTTCCTCTCACAAAATGATACTTAATCATTTTGTTCGGCAGAGTCAAGCTGCGCCACATCCCGATATTAAGTTGTCAATTTTGTTTTTAGATGCAGCTTGGTAGTATTTTTATACGGCTCGCAAAAGCTTTGCTTTTGACTCTGCCTGCCTCCACCGCAACAATACTTAATTGTTGCTCCGAAGTTCTTGCCACATCCCGAAATATTTAACTATCAGCAATTAAAATTCTATATTAAACATTTTCTGAGGTCAAGCATAAATTAAACTTCGTCAGAAATTTTTGTTTCTACATTTGGGAATTCATCATTTAGTATGCTGCTACCGGGAATATACTTTTTGTACTTTGAATTTATATATGCCATTGATGACATCAATTTTTCACGTTTTGCATACGTTTCAGGGAAAAGTTTTTTATAATTTGAGTTATTATTCATACATTTTTACCTATCACAATATATATTAATTATAAAAACATAAAAATCTATTTATTTGCTATGGTGATGTCGTCCTATTCCATGCATGGTTTTTAATAAAAGTATGTGAGCCGCAGCCGCTGCCAATGCTATCATTGCAGTAACCTTGTGAGCAAGTATATGACGTCTGTGAGCCAGAACACATGATGCAACTCCACATCCTAATGATGCATAACCTGTCAATGGAACCCATGAATAACGATGCATTAAACGATGGCGGGCTTGCGCTGCTCGAAAATGTATACCTGCTAATATTGGACTAACCTTCATATAGTATCACCTCTGATATTATTATAGCAT
This sequence comes from Candidatus Gastranaerophilales bacterium, assembly GCA_944324835.1. Classification (GTDB taxonomy): domain Bacteria; phylum Cyanobacteriota; class Vampirovibrionia; order Gastranaerophilales; family Gastranaerophilaceae; genus UMGS1585. The sequence goes on along the minus strand of CALUXV010000003.1, from coordinate 52,631 downwards.
ATACTATTCGACTACGTAATCCTGCAATTCTATTAGTTTTTCTCGTGCTTCGTCATTCTTTGGGTTAATGTCTAATGCTTTTATAAAATCCAATCGGGATTTCTCATATTTTTTTAAAATAAAATAAGTTTGTCCTCTATGAAAATATGCCAGCTCATAAAAACCATCCAATGCAATTGCCGCATCATAATCTTTTATTGCTTCTTCATATCTCTTTAATTTACACAAGGTTAATCCACGATTATAATAAGCGTCAGAAGCATATTCATCTAATTTTAAAGCTTTTGTGTAATCTGCAATTGCGGCATCATAATTTTTTTCTTTATCTTCCACAACGCCTCTATTTATATAAGCCTGTGCATAACGTTTATTTATTTTAATAGCTTTATTATAATCTTCTTTGGCGCCTTGCAGATTTCCGCAGGTTTCTTTTACCAGTCCTCGTCCGACATATGATTTGGCGTCTTTGGGTTTTAAATGAATAACTTTTGTATAATTCTCCAGAGAATTGTCATAATTTCGCATAACATACTGCGTTCTTGCAATATTGTAGTATATATCAGAATTATCAGGTTCTAACCTTTTGGCGTTATCATAATCATCTAATGCATCATCATAATTCCCTATTAAAAAATTTAAATATCCTCTCTGATTATACAATTTTGCACTATTAGGATTACGGTCTATCTTTTTATTGTACTTTCTTAATTGTTTTATTAGTTGAAAGTCTGAATGGTCATAACTGTACGAAGGTAAACAAAATGAACATAAAATTAATAATACGATTGTCGCTAAAATTTTTTTCATTAGAATATCCTATTTTATTTTTTCGGTAAATAATATTTCAGCCAAGGTAACTCCTGATATCTTGGGTAATATTCAGGATTAAGTTTTAAAGCCTTTAAACAATCGTATACAGCTTCTTTTGTTTGTCCGCCGATATGCATTCTTGATAAGGCTCGGTTGTTATATGCTTCTGCGTCATTAGAGTTTAAAGAAATATACACTGAATAATCACTTATCGCTTTATCATAATTTTTCTTTGAATACTGAATCATTGCACGGTTAAAATAGGCAGGTGCAAATTTTTTATCGAGTTCAATAGTTTTTGTAAAATCTTTCAATGCCCCGTCAAAATCATTTTTTTGAATTTTAACATGCCCTCTGTCGTAATATGCGCTGACAAGTTTAGGGTTCATATCAATAATTTTATTGAAGTCTTCCAGTGCACCTTTATAATCACCCATATATGCTTTTGCATGTGCTCTTTCTGAATATGCATCAGTTATAGATGAGTCTAGTTTGATTGCTTTATTAAAATCGTCTATTGCACTTTTGTAATCTTTAATATTTAATTTTGCAATTCCTCGGTTGCAATAAGAGTCATATATTTCAGAATCCAAGCTTATAGCTTTATCGAAATCTACAATTGCACCATGGTTATCATGTACTATTAACTTTGCTGTACCTCTATTGCAATATGCTGTTACGGAATCGGGTTCTAATTCTATTGTTTTTGTAAAATCTGCAATTGCTCCTTTGTAATCTTTTGCGGCAAATCTGGAATTACCTCGTAAAAAATAAGTTTCACTGACGGAAGGATATTTTTCAAGAACGGTTGTATAATCTTCTACTGCTTCTTTATACATTCCTAATTTGTATTCTAAATCCGCACGTTTTAAATATGTTGAGTAATTGTTAGGGTTTTTATCAATAATTGAAGAGTATTTTTCAATTAATTTTTGGCATTTTTCAACATCAATACTTTCTTCACAATATCCGGGAAGTATTTGAATAAATAGGAATTGAAAAGTCATAAAAATTAATGCTAAAATAATTCTTTTTCCGGCTTTCATGCTATTTCTCCTTTTATAACGGCACTAATTAAATTCTTTCATAAGAACCCATAAATCTGAAATATGTTGTATGATTTTTTATTGAATCAAATGCGTCTTTAACATTTGTTTCATCTATATGTCCTTTTATATCTAAGAATAAAATATATTCATTAACATCCATTTTGGAAGGCGTTGCATGAATATATGAAATATTAATTTTTCGGTTTGCTAATTCTTGAACAATACTAAACAATTTACCCGGTTCGTCTTCTATGCAAATTGCTATAGAAGATGTACTATTTTCTGTCGGAAGTGTTTTAAAGCTGCCAATCATAATAAATTTTGTTTGATTATTTTTATCATTATTAATATTCGGGTTTAAAATATTTAGATTATAAATTTCTGCCGTTTTTTCTGTTCCAATAATTGCATAAGTCAAGTTGTAAGAATTTAAAAGTCTGGCAGCTTCTTCGATATTAGATGTATTTATAATATTCAAATGCATAGGAAGTTCATTTTTTATATAATCACTGCATTTAGCGATTGCAGGTGATGGAGCAATAAGACCTGAAATATTATAAATTTCGCTGTTTTTTGATAACAAACAATTATTTGACGGCAAAATTGTTTCTGCCAGTATATAGATTTCTTTACCGGATGATTTTATCAAGTTGTCTGTTGATTCTCTTATAACTCCTTCTTTTGCATTTTCGAAAGGGATTATACCAACAGCATCTTCATCTGTTTCTATATACTGTACAACTTCCTCAATTGCTCTAAAAGGCATTTGGTAAGATTTTAAATCATATTTTGAACAAAAATAATCTTTTGCCATTTCAGTAAAAGAACCGCTTGTTCCTAAATATGCAACTGTTTTTACATTCTCTGAATTTAAAATTTTAGCCATAAAATAATTTATCCATATCTATAGGGGGACATATCCGGAATAAATCAAGCTTGACCAATCATCAAAGTAGCTTATCTGAGTTGCGCTGCCTGTTTTTATTAGTATTCTTGATTGTTTTTCCGGTGGAATACCAAGGGTATTTGCAACTACCGCCTGAATAACATTTTGTCCGGTAACGACAATGACACGGTTACCCTGGTTTTCTTCTACTAATTTTTGTACAACAATATCTACACGTTTGTTAAAGTCGACAATTGGTTCACCGTTGTCAGGCGTCAATGCAATAATACTTGGTACATTTTCGCCATATTCTATAGAATATTTTTTTACGATATTATCAAATGTTAAACCATTCCAATCTCCCCAATTCCGAGAATTTAATTCCGGTAATATTTCAAAATCTTGTTTAAATACTTTACATATCATTTGTGCAGATTGTATACAGCGGGTTGCGGGGCTTGAATAAATTTTGTCACTTTTAACTCCACGATGTTTGATATATTCACAAATCTTACGGATTTCTTCTTGCCCTTTATCTTCTAAAGGCGGGTAGTTTTCCTGATTGCATAATCTGAAATCTTCTGTATATATTGTTGCTCCGTGAGCGATATAAGTTATTTTACATTTCCTGTTTAACATTATTTGTACCCCTATTTGATTAGTATTATATCATATATATGAAATTTGTGGAGTATATAACAATTTTATTATATGTTATTTAACAAACTATTAATATCCTTTACCAGTTTATCGATTTCGATATACCAATCGTGTCTGTCTTTTTGTTTTATAATTTTAACTGAATTATACCATTCGGTGGTTTCTGTATTGTCAAACCAACGCCAATCATTGCAGTATGGCAGTAATAATATTGACTTTACTCCAAGTGCGCCCGCAAGATGGATTGTTGAAGTATCAACACTAATCATTAAATCCAAATTTTTCATTGCTGCAGCTGTATCGTCGAAATCAGTAAATTCATTTCCTAAATCAATTATTTGAGGATATTTTTCTAATGAATTAAAAATATCGTCTTTTTGAAATGAGTAGAATTCGATATTTTTCATTTCTAATAATGGTTTAAAATAATCTATATTTATAGTCCGATGGATTGCTGCTCTTATGGCCATATCTCCCGATTTCCAGCATAGTCCGATTTTTAATTTATTATTTTGAAAATATTTATTTCTATAATCCTCCAATTTCGTTTCATTAACACTTAAATAACCTTCTTTGGCCGGGATATGTTCAAAATCCATATTAAGAAAATATGGAATATAAGATAAGAACATAGAAGAATCATAAGATAATTTGTCAAAATCTTTGTCGATAAAATTAATATCAGGAAAACTGTGCTTAAAAATAGATGTGAGAGGTTTTCTTGTGTAAACCTCAATATTTGAATATTTTTCTTTTAAGTAAGGAAGATATCTGGAATACATAATATTATCTCCCAAACCTTGATCGCAGTAAATGAGTAAGTTATTTCCTTCAGAATTAGTATTTAATTGTCTTAATGTAGCCGGAAGTTTTTCTCTGACGCCTTCTGTAAAATACTCATATCCTTTTTTAAATTCTCGTATTGTCCAGTAGAGTGCTCCTAAAGATGCTTTTGTATCTGCATCATCCGGGTAATATTCCAATGCTTTTTTATAATTCATCTCTGCTTCTTTATACTTGCCGGATTTTTGCAAACTAACTGCCAGATGATAATATCCTTGATTATCTTTATGTTCTATTGCTTTTTTGTAGCATTCTTGTGCAACTTCTTCATTGTTGTAAAATAATTCTTGTAAAAAACCTGCATTTATCCAGCTGGATGGGTTATCTGGGTATAATTCCAGAGTTTTTGCACAATATTCTTCGGCTTTTTTAAAATCTTTAATATCCATATAACTTTGAGTTATTAGAGATAATGCGTGGCGGCTGTTGGGGTGTGATGCAAGAAATTTTTGGCAATATGCATTTGCAAAATCATACATATGAAGTTTTCTAAAACATTCAATAATTTTTTGATAAATAACTTCACTTTCTTTGTCGTAACGGAACAATTCTTCATATAAAATTATTGCATCATCATATTTTTGTATTTTATATTTTGTGTATGCTAAACCGGCAATTGTTGATGGCGCTTTTTTTATTTTGTAAGCAGATTCTAGTATTTTTTCTGCTTTTTTAAATAAACCTTTTTTTATATTGAATAATCCCCAAAAAGATAGAACAGTATCATTATTTGGATTTTCTCTTAAAAGTTCTGAATAAATTTTTTCGGCAGAGTCAAAATCCTTGTTTTTAACAAATAAAATTGCTTTGTTTAGTTTCTTTATATTCAACATTATTTATTCGCCAATATCCTTACTTTTTCAGTTATGAGTTTCATTACTTCAGTCCAATCTTTTCCTTTCTGTTGTCTAAATAATTCAACGGAAGGATACCATTCTGTTTTATTTTGGTTCTCAAACCAGTACCATTCAGTATCGAATGGTAAAATGGCATATGCAGGGATATTTAAACACCCTGCCAAATGTAGTGTGTCTGAATCAATTGAAATAATTAAATCCATACTGTTAATATATTTTGCATAATCTTCCAGTGTATTTAATTCTGCTGATAAATCTTTAATTGTAGGATAAGTTTCAAGAGTATTGAAAATATCATTTTTTTGAAAAGAATAAAATTGAATTCCCGGGATTTCAAATAAATCTTTGAAATATTTTGTATTTACAGTTTGTTCATTAACTGCTTTCATACTGTCACCTTGCGGCTTCCATAATAAACCAACTTTAAAATCTCCTTCCAAATCTATTTTATTGGATATTAAATTGAATTTTGGTATTTGTTCAAACGTTAAATTTAAATAATATGGAAGTTCTGATAATAATACATATTTATCATATTCTATATTGTTAATATCAGTGGCACTAACTGTATTGATTTTATTAAACTTAAGCAAAGATTCTATAGATGGAGAACAGGCAAGTACAACTTCTTTAAAATGTTCTTTTAATGGTTTTAAGTATCTCAAATTTCTTAAACAATCTGAATTTGAAACATCTGAAATTACTAGTATCTTTTTGCCATCAGTTTTTCCGTTCCATTTATTTTTCAAAGATTTGATATCTTTATTTAAATCTCTTTCAAGATAATATTTATATCCTTTACGCATTTTTTTCTCAATAAAATAGATATCTTTTAAAAGATTTAGTACATCATTTTTTCTGGGATAAGTATTCAATATTTTTTTACAGTATTTTTCAGATTCATTATACTGTTTATTTTTCTTATAGCAGAGAGCCAAATCAAATGCAGCAATAGAAACACCAAGTTTTATTGCTTTTTCATAAAATTTTATTGCTTCATTAATATCGCTGTCAATAAATTCTTTGTACATTCCTAAAAGGTTAAATGCTAATCCTTTATTTGGGAATTTTTGTTTGATTTCTTCACAAAGTTCTTTTAATTCTTCTTTTTTAGAAAGGTTTAAATAAATTAAAAATAATCTTCTATAAGCAAGTATAGTTGGAAATTTTTGAACATATTCTTTTGAAATATGAATTGCATTATCATATAGTTCAAGTTGAATATACAAATTGCCAATTATTTCAAATAATGCTTCTGTAGGCTCTATTTCAAGGGCTTTCTCGTACATTACAATTGCATCATAAAGCTTGAACGATTTTTCTTTAACATAAGCTGCCAGCATAAGGGTTTTTAAATCTGCACCTATTTTTAGTGCCGCATCTAAAAGCATTTCTGCCGTTGAATAATCAAGCTTCCCTATATTAATATACGCCAATTTATATAAAGCATTTCTATTTGTTTTGTCTGCTGCCAGAACCCGCATATAAAGTTTTTCGGCTTCAAACAAATTTCTTTGTTCAAAGTATTCATCAGCTATTTTTTCTAATCCTAAATTAACCATAAATTAATATTATCATTGATACTATATATACGTCAATTAGAGAGTAATTATAAAATAAAAACGGATTGTTTATTCAATCCGTTTTTATTAATGATTAGCCATTTATTTTGGTTCCTTTAAACATTTCTTTTATTCCATCTACAGAACTTAAGATTCCTGTTGCCTCGTACGGCATATAAACAACTTTATTATCTTTGCCTGATGTTATGCTTTGCATAGTTTCAAGATACTTCATTGCAATAAGATATTTGTCAGGCTGTCCTTTGTCTGCAAGTGCATCAATAATCTTTTGGATAGCTTGTTTTTCACCGTCTGCTTCAAGTATTCTAGCTTGAGCAATACCGTCTGCACGAAGAATAGATGCTTGTTTATCCCCTTCTGCTTTGTTAATTGCCGCTTCTTTTTCTCCTTCTGCTTTTAAGATAGCAGCCTTTTTCATTCCTTCGGCTTCAAGGATTGCTGCACGTCTATCACGTTCTGCTTTCATTTGTTTTTCCATAGCGGTTTGAATATCAACAGGAGGAATGATGTCTTGAAGTTCGACTCGGTTTACTTTGACCCCCCATTTATTTGTTGCTTCATCCAGAATTGCTCTCAATTCCTGATTAATTTTGTCTCTGGATACAAGTGTTTCATCCAAATCAATCTGTCCGACGAGGTTTCTCAATGTTGTTTGAGTAAGTTTTTCAATTGCATCCGGTAAGTTTTGGATTTCATAGACTGCAGATTTTGGATCTACAATTTGAAAATACAATAACGCATTTATACTTATAGATACGTTATCTTTTGTAATAACGTTTTGTCTTGGGAAATCATAAACAGTTTCTCTTAAGTCAATTCTTTCTTTTTCTTTAATATAAGAATATGTTTTGCCGTCAATACCTTTTTGTGTAATTTTCCATGAAATAGGACGCGGTGCTTCAAGTATCGGGAAAATAAGATTTAATCCGGATTCCAAAACACGCTCAAATTTCCCAAGTCGTTCAATTATAACAACTTCTGCTTGTTTTACAATAATTACACCTTTAGCAACAAATATAACCGCTGCTGCAATTAATATTACTGTTAATAAAAACATATCATTATTCCCTTTCGACAAACATTATTAAACTATCATAATCTTTTATTTTAACAATTTCTCCTGCAGGTATTTCACCATCAGTTAAACATCTGGCCTCCCATCTTTCATCATATATTGTGATTGTTCCAGAGGTTTTGGTAACGGTTTCTATTACTTTGGCTGTTTTACCTACGTATTTACTCTTCATGCCGGTAACTTGTTCATTATTTGTTTTATTCCGGATTAAAAGCGGACGTACAAATAACAACAGGGCAAGAGATGTTCCAACAAATATGAGCATTATAGGGTAAATACTTTGTACAAAAATAGAAATCATTGCAGTTAAAAATGCTGCAATTGCAAAGTTTAAGAAAAACATAACAGGAGTAAACATTTCTAAAATTAGAAATGCTGCGCCTAAAATTAATAAAAATTGCCACATAACCATAAATATACCTTAATATTAGTTGTTTATAAAAACAACGGTAAACTATTTATTGATTAGTTCGTTAATATCGTTAACCATTTCGTCAGGGTCAAAACCATGAACTTTTGCACCTGCTTCTAAGTTTTCAAAACGAGCAGCAGCACATCCGATACAGCCTAAACCGTATTTTGCAAAAATTTCTAAACTTTCAGGATATTGTTGAACTATATCCATTATACCCATTTCTTTTGTAACTTTCTTTTCCATGACTTGCTCCTTATTATTGTTATTTTAGAGGATTTAGGTGATTAAAAAATAATTTTATTCCTTCAAATCCTTGACTTTTAAATAAATATCATTAAATAAATTGTACAACAAAAAGAAAGGATTTAAAATATGGGTTTTATTAAAAGTTTATTTAACAATGAATCAACAGTTATCGGATTGTGTGATTTAAGAAGAAAACAAAATGATAGTATCATTTATGAAACAAAGGCGTATGTTTTAAATCAATTATTCATGTCTGCTCCGGAAAATAACATACTGCTGCAACGGGGCTTTTAAAAGTTTCTCATATTCTTAAGTACATATTCAATCCAAACGAGCGGCAAGTGGGAAAACAATGAAGGTTAATCAATTGATACAGGTTATAAACAGGTTTTATCCCGCTTGTTTGCTTGTTATTGATATATAGATAGGATTATATGTAAGTATGATTTTATCAGGCGAAATTTTTTTATAAGTTTCTTCAAAATTTTTTAAATTAGCTTTTGTCCAATGTTTGTTCTCAATTGAATTTACTCCTGTAAATTTTAAGTGTTTAAGAACATCTTTGGGGGTATTAAATTCTAAGGATAAGATTTCTTCTTTAGATTTACAATCTTTTAACAAATCAACAATATTGTAATCTAAGCCAATACCTGTAATTTTTTTTATCTCTTTTAAGTTTTCTTTTCCAAAAGCTGAGAATAAAAGTTTGCCGGAAGGTGTTAGCAGATGTTTTAATTTTTTGATAAATGATGGTAAATTCTCAATCCATTGAAATGTTGCATTTGAAATTATCAAATCGTACTTATTCTTAAACGGATATGTTTCAATATCTGCCGGAATAAACTCTATATTTGAAGAAATTTCTTTAATATAACTTTCGCATTCTTCAACAATGTCAATTGCAGTATAAGTTTTAATATCAAATTTTGATATAAGTTTTTCTGTTAAAATTCCGCAACCGCATCCCAGTTCTAAAACCGATGCAGGCAGAATATCTATCATATCTGTTAATGTTTCTGCCATTTTGTTTTGTACGACAGCATATTCTCTATATGTTTTTAAATTTTTTGTAAAACGTTGTTTTATAAGTTGCTTATTTAACATACTATTTCAGACCAGCTTTTAAAATTATAAAACGGACAATGTCCGCCTTTTATTATTACAGGATGTTTCCAATAATTCAATTGGTTTTTTGTCGGAATAATATTATCATTTTCTGATACAAAAACCTTATCAAAAGATATGTATTTCCCTTCAATTCCCATAAGATTTTTTAGTTCTTCTTTTTGAGATTCTAATGTTCTATTTGAAAATTTTTCAATTGGAGGTTTAGTTTCAAACATGTTTTCCATAAATCTCCGACATGTATTTTCATTAAAACCTCTTAGAGTAAGTTTATAAACTTTTTCGGGTATCCCGTATTTATTATCTATTGGTTTAGGTGTTCCGTTTATTGCGATATATTTATCAATTTTTCCAAAACAATCATAAAAAATAGTGGACACCATAACACCCATTGACCAACCTACAATATATTTTTTACTGTAATTTTCTAATGGAAGATATTCAATATCTAAATCATTATAATTATATATAACAAGTAAATCAAAGCCGGTGCGGTCTAAATGCGAAATAATGAATTCATCCATTCCCCAGCCGTTAAAAAATATAATTAGTTTGTTGTTATTTTCATTATAGAATTTATATTTCATTTTTAATTATCTCAAACAAATTTTTTATTTCATCAATACTAATATCTGCTGTTAAAGATAATCGCAGCCTGGAAGTTCCGATTGGTACAGTTGGAGGTCTGATTGGTAATACAAAATATCCTTGAGATTGTAATTGCTCTGCAATCATTTCTGCTTTATCAGGAGTGTTAAGTACAACCGGTATTATTTGAGATTCTGAAGTTGTTTCAATTCCTTCGTTATATAAATAATTATGTGTTTTGATTGTAAGTTGAGCAAGTTTTTCTCGTTTATGTTCTAAATATTCTTTTTTTTCTGTTAAAAGCCAGTTTGTCCACATTATATTAATTGGAGGGATTGAAGTTGAAAATATAAAAGAACGTGCTTTATTGGTCAAATATTCTATAATATCTTTATTCCCGACTGTAAAAGCTCCAAATGAACCGAGTGCTTTACCGAAAGTGGCAGTTATAATATCTACATTTCTATAATTTGATATTCCGGTACATTCGTCGTCAATTGCACAAAATGCGTGTGCTTCGTCAATCATTAAAATAGCATTGTATTTTTGTTTAAGTTCAATAAGCTTCTGAATATTTGCAATGTCACCATCCATTGAAAATATCGACTCAGAAACAATGATTGCACGGTTATATTTTTCTCGATATTTTATTAATAATTCTTCAAGATGCTCGTAATTAAGATGTTTGTATCTATAAAAATTTGCTTCTGATAATCGCATTCCATCTATTATGCTGGCATGGTTTAATTTGTCCGAAAAAATTACGTCTCCCTTTGATGCAATTGTTGAGATTACTCCGAGATTGCATTGATATCCGGTATTAAAAATTAATGCCGCATCTTTTTGAAACAGGTTTGCAAGTGTTGTTTCAAGTTTATTATATATATCTGATGTTCCGCTTAATAATCTTGCAGAGGCTGATGAAAAACAGAAGTCCGAAGAATTTGCAAATTTATCACAAAATTCTTTTACTAAATCTTTATCGGTACTGATATTAAGGTAATCGTTAGATGATAAATTGAGTAATTTTTGTTCATTTATATAGATATACTTGCCCTCTTTTTTTTCTATCTGAGGTATTTTGCGGAACATACTATTATTTTTTAGATGTTTTAATTCTTTGATTATGTTTTGCATAGTTAGATTTTACTATAAAAATAATTTAGAAAATTAGATAGCAGGGTATACTACTAATTAAATAGTTAATATTTATCACTATTAATTAAAATTTTGACTTATACAAAATAATTATTATAAACAAATACAGGGTAGTACATATAGAGGATTTTAAACCGTAATATTTAATAAAACGAGTAGATAATCCGATATAAAAAATAGTTTAACTAACGAATTAGAGAGGTAGAAAAATGAAGATTAACGGTGGAGTCAGGTACTGTGAACTTGGAGTCAGATCTTCAATCAGAGCAATGCATGTTGCAACAGAACTTCTTGGGATAACAAACGAGAATGTAAACGGGTTTGATAAAATCGGCTACCAGAGAAAAGATGCCGTTGTATCTTCTTTCTCTGAATTTCTTGGTGTTCATGGGATTTCTAGAAACGTTGATGACAAAGTTGGTCGTATTATGACTTCTGAAAAACCTCTTGATATTGCTCTAGCAAACAAAGGATATTTCCAAATTCAAACCCCGAACGGAGTGCAGCTAACTCGTGACGGGAGATTTAAACTTGATAAGGAGGGTAATCTTCTTAATATGGAGGATAACAAAGTTCTATCTGACAGCGGTGTTCCGATAAAACTCCATAGAGTTCCTGAGGATGTAAAAGAAGTTGTTATCAATAGAAAAGGACTTGTTAGTGTCTTTAGTAAAGAAAAAAGAAAACTTGAACCTGTTGCGTTTCTTGGAATTGTAGATGCCAACGGTATGGCAGTTATGAATCCGGATGTAAAACAAGGGTTCAACGAATATTCAAACGTATCACTTCAAAATGAGTTTTTAGCAGTTATGCCGACAATCAGAAACTTTGAAGCAAACAGGCAAATGTTTATTATGAATAATACAAACATGCAAAAAGCAATCAGCCAGTTAGGTTCTGCATCATAAGGAGATAAATAATTATGTTTAACGCTCAAGCAATTATTAGAAGAAGCATAAACAACGCAACCAATCAATTTGACAGACTTGCATATGTTGGAAACAACTTGGCAAACTATAATACTGCCGGTTATAAATGCGTTCGTTTTGAGCAAATGCTGAAAGAAAGCGGTTATATTGAAGGTGCAATTAGAACTGACTCAAAGCAGGGTTCTCTAAGAATTACTGACAATCCTTATGATGTTGCAATTGAAGGTCCTGGTTACATTCCAGTGACATCTCCTGACGGAGAAATCCAATACACAAGAGATGGGGCATTTAAACAAGGTGCAGACGGGTATCTGTATACGCTTGATGACTGGATTGTAGGCGATGGTATTAAATTCCCGCCAAATAGTTACAAGTTCCAAATTAAACCTAACGGTGATGTTATGAGTTATGATTTTGCAGGCTCTCCTGCTAAAAAAATCGGAACAATTCCGCTTGTAACATTTGATGCTCCGGAAGAACTTGAACAAGGGGTTAATAACAAAATGGTTGCAACTGAAACTTCCGGACAACCAAAACTTGTATTATCTCACGATAGATTCAAACAATGTTTCTCAGAAAATTCAAATACTAATATTTATGCGGAAGTAAACGATATGTTAAGACTTAATGCATCAATGATTGCAAGTATGCGTCTATTAAAAGTAGCAGATGACATGTACAACAAAGGTATTAACATTCGAGAATAAGGAGCTTAACTAATGTCATACGCAAGTTTAGACAGTATTGGAAAAACATCTCTGGCACTCGGTTTAATCGCTCAACAACAAAGAGCATTAGGTGCCAATATCGCAAACGTCGATACTCCGGGCTATGTAAGACAACATCTTGATTTTGCTTCATATCTGGGATGTGGAGAACTTGAAACAAAATTATCTCAAAGAATGGGACCTTGTCCTGTATTTCCTGATTATGAACAGGAAGAAATCAATCCGGCAAATGAATTAACGGAAATGCAAAAGAATGCAATTCTTTATTCAATGGCATCAAGAAGAATGTCTAATATCATTACACAAATGAAAACAGTAATTAACGTAGGAAAGTAGGCACACTATGGGTATAATGGAATCAATGGATATCGGCTCTCACGCCTTAAAATGCCACGGTATAAGACTGGATATCCACGCAAAAAACATCGCAAATATTGATACTCCAAACTATGTAAGAAAAATTCCTATTTTGAATGCAACAGATGATTGTTCATTTAGAGGAGTTCTTAACCAGATGAAAAACGATGTATTCGGAACAGGTACACTTCCTTATTTATCCGGCGGCGTAACCTTCAACGGTGTTGTAGAAGACCCTACAATGGGTGATAAAATATATCGTCCGGGTCACCCTGATGCTGATGCAAACGGTTATATTCGTTCATCTAACGTAAACGCTATGGTTGATATGGCTGACGCAGTTCTTGCGCAAAGAGCCTACGAAGCAAACCTCGCTGTTATCAATATCACCAAATCAATGGCAACAAAAGCTGTTGATATCGGTAGATAGGGGGGATGAATTCGGTTAAAACTCCTGCTACCCGTTTATAAGTAAGAGGTAAAGGGGTAAGGGGTAAATGAGATGAATTAAAGTTCAGTTCTTCCGTTATAAGTAAATAAACACGGTTAGATTCCTGTTTACCCGTTACACTAAACCCCGTTAAAAAAGAAAGTTACAAAAACAAAAAATGCAATGATTCAAAGATATACATAGACCTTATTATAATGGAAATTATCAAACCGTTTATTGACTGGCAGATGTCCAACTACATCTGCCGTTTTTATTATTACAACATGTTACAAATATCTTTATTGTGAAATTTTATTATTTTGAAAAACTTTATTGATGTATGAAGTGTAAAATATTTTTTTGAAAGAATATAAATGGATATAGAGAGCTTAAAAAATATACTTCGTGCAGGAATTTCAAAAGAAGAATTTCTTGACAGCTGCGCAAATACAAAGAACGACAGGAAAGAGCCGGCATCAATATATGATGGTTCAATAACTCCTGCTGCAATATTTGATGAACTTGATATCAATAAAGACAACAAAATTGATGAAAATGAGTTTAATAATCTAAAAAACATTAATAAAACAGATGGAGAAAACGGAAGTAATATTCTGTCAGAAGATGATATGAATGGGTTATACAACAACATTTCTAAAAAAATGGAAGAATACAGCAACGAATTCCCTGAAAAAGCGTATCAAAAAGCAATGGATGAAGGTATGGATGCGAATACTTTTCTTTCAAGCATAACCTTTCAAATTACGACATTGGAAGGATTAATAAAACTAAGGCAAGATTCTTCAGACAGAATAATAAAACAAATACAAGGGCGAATTGATGATTTAGTCCTAAAAAACAATAACACTAACCAAAAATTAAAAGAAAAATATCTTGAATCCAGAGAAAAGATAGAAAAACTTGAGAAAAAATCAAAAACACTTGAAATACAAGTTCAAGAAGATTCAGAAAATATTGAAAATATAACTCACAATATTATTTGTCTGGAAAGCGAAATTAAAGCAAGCGGCGAAGATGAAACTAATCGTGACGAAGTAAAAAGTAAAAATAAAGAATTGAAAAAATTAAACAAAACGCTTAACCGATTTAATTCTTCATACAACAATACAATTGAAACGCAGTTTGAAATAAATTCAGAGATACAAAGTATTAATCTTGACAAAATACTTGATAAAATCAAATCAAATGATAATTCCCTAAAAAGTAAAATAGAATTACTGGAACAAAACATTGAAACAGAAGAAAACAGTGCTAAGCAGGATATTGAAAATTATCAAAGCCAAATTAATAATTTGACGGCAATACAGGAATATACAGTACAAAAAATACAATCAGAGCCAGTAATGTCAGAGTATTTTGATTCTGATATGGAAACATTTAGTTATGATTCAAAAACATTGAAAGAAAAATGGCAAAAGAAAGCACCTTGGCTTTCTGATGGATTTTATAATAAGGCAACCGAAGTATCTAAACGTTTAGGTTGTGATGCAAATGTTCTTCTCGGACTAATGATGTCGGAGAGCGGATTAAAATCTGCTGCTGTTAACAAAAGCAGCGGAGCAACCGGTTTAATTCAATTTATGCCGTCAACAGCAAAATCATTAGGTACATCGACTGCCGCATTAAAACAAATGAGTGCTGAACAACAATTAACATATGTTGAAAAATATCTGTCAAATTGTAAAAAATCTGCAGGTTTCAAATCAGGTGATAAACTTAATGCCGGTACAATGTATACGCTGGTATTTTTACCTGCATTCGCAAAACGAGAAATTCTGGCAGCAAAAGGTGACAAATACTATAATGCTAATGCCGGACTTGATGTTAACAGAGATGGCAAAATTTCTAAAGAAGATCTTGCTCAAAGAGTTTATAAATATATGAAATAAGGAGTTAAAGTATATATGGGTTTCAATTATCAGAATAATGTAAGTAAAAAAGGTATTACAAGACAGGAATTTGAACAACATCTTAACTCTAATCTTGAAAAATTAAGTAGTAAAAAACAAGAAAAATATAAACAAAAAGCACTGGATATTTTTACGAGATTTGCAGGATTAAACGGAGATGCTAATATCCTTGATGAATCTGAACAAATTCAGGCTAGAGCTGCTTTTGAAGCTCTTGATAGAAATGAAAACGGAACAATATCAAGACGCGATATCAGAAAAGGTAAAAATGCTTCTGAAACTCAACAGATTTTTGCAGATAATGGATATAAAGCCAGCAAATTTTTTATGGATACGTTTGACAGTGTATTAAATAGTACAAATTCTGTAGGTGAAATCCAGTATGGCAGCGAGGATAATGATGGTAACTCTAAAGTTACGGTTCACTATACAGAAAATACCGAAACTACAAAAGATGATGGACTAACAACTTATCATATTGATAATACTTATCGAATTGTACAAAAGGATGAAATCTTAGAATCTCAAACAAATATTTATACCGGAGAGGAAAGTGACAAGTATGTGATTGATGATTCTGTAGATAAATCCCAAAAAGGTCTGCTAACCGAAGATAAAACAGTTCAAGGCATTGTCGAAAATGTAACAAAGCCTGTTCTAAAATCAAAATCTCTTACACAAGAGAGTATAAAGAGTGGTTTTTTTCAGTATATTACACAGGATAAAAACTTTACCGGTATATTAGTTAACGGAGAAATCATGCCGCTGCCTCAAGGGTGTGAAGCAACCCAAGAAGGTATTAAATTTGATGGTCAAATCTACAAAATGAGGGGTGAAATTGGTAATCCGGAAGATATTTTAAGATTTGAATGTGATGCAACAAAAGAAACATTACATCAAGCGCTTGCTAAAAAAGAACCGGATGATAATGTTCATAGGTACCATAACCATGGTGATAAAGTTAACGAACAGTCAACTTATGACGCAGAAACCGGAGTAATAAACCATGGTAATGATGAAGCTGCTGTTTCTCAATCTCAAACATTTGCATCAATGCTTATGAATAACGCAGATGGTTCAACTCTTACACTGGATAAACAATCAGGAACTGTTGAAACAACAGGAGAAATACTTCTAAGAACTATAAGTTCTGATAATACTGCCAGAAATAGAGATAATACAGATTTTAAACGTATTTTAAATGATAGTATTTCCTTGCAGGAATTGATATCTTATCTTAATGCTGTTCAAAATGAAGCTCAATCTGTTGAAAATAGAACCGGCGCCAGAAAATTTGCCGGTGAGATAGATATTGATGTGAAAGATTTGGCAAATATCGGACAAGTTTTCAAAAAGTATGCCGGAGCTGATGGAAAACTTCAAAAAGGAGAATTACAAAATCTTTTAAATGACTTAAAGAAAAATAGTATGACAACTCTTGGGCAAGGTGATATTGACCGATACATTGGAGAAATTCAAGAAGATACTACAGAAGAAATTATTACTTCGTCTGAAATTATTCCGACAGACAAAGAAATAGCTGTTCAAAAGAAACGTTTACCGATATTTAATAAGCGATTTGTAAATATTCAAGATTTAGAAAAAGAAGTAAATGCAAAAGTTATAGAAAAAACTGTTGATGGAAAAGAAAATCGACAAATTGTAGAAATAAAAGATAAAGATAATAATGTTTCGTTGTATGCAGTAGATAAGCAAGAGGACGGTTCCTATAAGTTAGGAGAAAAATTAATCTTAAAAACAAAAGATAAATTTGTTACAGAAACCAGATTTAGAGATGAAATTATAAATACTCTTGAACTTGTAGAGGATACGCAGTTGCCGGAAAACTTAACAGCAGAATATGATAATAAAGGGAAACTTAAATTTAAATTGAATGGTGGAGATTGTTCTTATAATACTGCCAAAGTATATGTAATAAGATTTAATTCTCAGATAGGGAAACCTGTTCTTGATGAATTACAAAAAATAAATCTAAACAATAAAGATAATGATAATTTGGATAAACTTGAAAAACTTTCAGATTTAGATAAACAATTTGTAGAAAAAAGAGCTAAAGAATTAGGTCTTAGAAATACAAACGGAAGTGACTACGGCTGGTATTATAATGAAACAGAATATTTACATTATCTTTGGGATAATGAAACAAAAGAGTTTATTCCAAAGCCAGGAGTATCAATTATTGACGAAAATGGAAATGATTTAATGAAAAAGAAAAAATAATATAAAAAAGGATGACTTTTTAGCCATCCTTTTTTTACCTCTCTTTATATTCTTACGAACAGCCTGAATAACCGCAATTTAAGCAGATAAAGCATCCTTCCGCCATTTCTACTTTGTTACCGCATTCAGGACAGGTAACAACCTTGACTTCTCCGGTCGGATTATATTCTTCTTCAGCTGCTGTTTCTTCAACCTTTGTTTCTTCTTTCTTTTCTTCTATCTTTTTATCGATATTCATTGGTTGGAAGAATCTTGAGTTGTTTCTATATACTGTTATACCTTTTAAATGGTTTTTGTACGCAAGAACATAAGCTTCTTCAATATCTTCACGAGTTGCTGACTCTACGAAGTTTACTGTTTTTGATACAGCATTATCTGTATGTAACTGGAATGCAGCCTGCATTTTTACATGCCAGTACGGTGAAACGTCATGTGCTGTAACAAATATTTTCTTAACATCTTCAGGGATTCCGTCGATATGAGCAACAGAACCGTCAACTGCAATTTTCTTCATCAAATCTTCTGAATAAAGTCCGTGCTTAATCATATAATCTTTGAATATATCATTAACTTCCAGCATTTCAGTACCGTCCATAATTAATCTTGAGAATACAAGACCGAATAATGGTTCAATACCGCCTGAAGCAGATGCAATCATTGAAATAGTACCGGTTGGTGCAATACAAGTTGTAGTTGCGTTTCTGATACCGTGTTCTTTGATTTGTGCATCAAGTTCTTTCCATTGTTCATCTGTTATGATACCTGCAGACTTACCTTTAAATTTATTATATAAATAATTGTCTTGATCATAAATGCTGCCTTTGAAGTTGTGGAATCTTCCTCGTTCTTTAGAAAGTTCAACAGATTCGCATTTAGATTCATAATCAATAAATTCGATTACTTGTGCTGCAAGTTTAGTTCCTTCTTCTGATGCATAAGATATACCCATTTTCATAAGCATATCAGCCCAGCCCATAACTCCTAAACCAATCTTTCTGTTGTTTTGAACCATTTCAGAAATTTTAGGTAACGGATAATTATTGATTTCAATAACGTTATCAAGGAATCTGATAGCTGTTCTTGTTGTTTTTGCCAGTAAATCCCAATCTACAACCATTTTACCATTATCTTCTTTTACCATTTGGTTTAAGTTTATAGAACCAAGGTTACAAGCTTCATATGCCAATAACGGAACTTCACCGCAAGGGTTAGTTGATTCAATTTCACCGATAAGAGGAGTCGGGTTATCAGAATTCATTGTATCAATAAAGATAATACCCGGTTCACCGTTTCTCCAGGCTCCGTCAATAATCAAATCAAATACTTTTTTAGCATTTAACTTGCCGACAGATTGCTTAGTATTAGGGTGGATTAAATCGTAATCTTCACCTTTTAGATACGCATCCATAAATTTATCTGTAATTGCAACTGAAATATTAAAGTTGTTCAACTTTGTATTATCAGCTTTGCAATCTATAAATTCTAAAATATCAGGGTGGTCAACTCTTAAAATACCCATATTGGCACCACGTCTTGTGCCGCCTTGTTTAACAGCTTCTGTTGCTGCATTAAACACTTCCATAAATGAAACAGGTCCTGATGAAACGCCCATTGTAGAACGTACAACATCATTTTTCGGTCTTAATCTTGAGAAAGAGAACCCTGTTCCTCCGCCTGATTTATGAATCAATGCGGTATTTTTAACTGTTTCAAAAATACCTTCTAATGAATCTTCAACAGGCAAAACGAAGCATGCTGCCAGTTGTCCTAATTCTCTGCCGGCATTCATTAATGTCGGTGAATTTGGCATAAAATATCTATGAGTAATTGCATCATAGAATCTGTCTGCAAGTTCTTTTACTTCAGATTGAGATTTACCGAATTTTAAATCGCCAGATGCGATTGTATCAGCAACACGTCTGAACATATCAGCAGGAGTTTCTACACAGTTACCATTTTTATCTCTCTTTAAATAACGTTTTTCTAACACTTTGATAGCGTTTTCGGATAAACATACCTTACTTTTTTCTTCTACTACCACGATATCCCTCCATAATTTCCCTGTTATTCAATTTTATATCAAATTAATAAGGCATGGGTTATGTAAAGATTTATTTTAACAAAAATTGAAACGAAACTTAATATTAAAGGATTAAATAATCTTTATTCTACATATCTGCTAATCTGGAAACCAATTTATAAGTGAACGTATTTCTCCAAATTCAAGTTTATGATTTTTCGCAAGTTTAGAACTTATAACTGATGGTAAATCAAGGTTTTCTTTAATAGGATTGATTTTGATTTCTTTTCCATCATAAATTTTACTAAAATTCATACCTTCTTTTGCGCATTCTGGAAGTTTAACTTTTTTATTCTTTTTATCGATAAGATATGCTAATCCAAAAGTTCTACAAGTTATTCCCCTATACTTATAAACTGAGCATTTTTTATTAATTAGAAACGGGCATTGATAAAAAAAATGACTTGGGATTTTTCTTTTTTTTAAATGTTCCATATTATTTCTTATTATTTCCTGAGTTTCAGAAGGTAAAGTTCTAAATCCTTGCATTAAATACATCATTTCTAATTGTGAAAACGGATAATCTCCAACTTCGCAGCATCCGGCGCAGCCTTCTTTACAGCAAATGTATTCTGCTTGTTGTGAAAAATATTTTTTTAATTTTTTATCAAATTCTTTTAAAAACTTTTCGTATTTTTTTAACATATGAACATGATAACCTGAACGAGATATGTTGTAAATGAATTTTGTCGGCGGCTGCTATTGCCAAGATTTCATTTTTAATGAATAGTTTCAATGTAAACCCAATACATTTACCCCCACTCTCTATTACGTCCAATGGGTAAGCTTAATTCCAACCTAATACATTTATCCCTCCCCCCCCTGCTTGTTTTTTTTTAGTTTTTGTGTACAATAAAATTATGCGATTTAGATTCTAGTTTTGACAAATTGCATAATTGATATGATAACAGATTTGGAAGCTTTATTTTAATGTTATCTTTTATCAATTTTTTCGTGTAATTTTTTAATTTATCAAAACCCGAAAAGGATGTGAAACTCTATTCAATGAGTAAAGTTTTTGAATTTAACTATAAGTATATAAAAGATGTTGCATCTGCCGGTAGTTGGCGAAGAGGCTATGAGTATTACCAAAAAGATATGGTGATAGAGTCTGAACCTGTAAAAAATTTTTATAAGGCAAAAGTAAAAGGTAACTATCAAGATGCATATACAACTGATTTGATTTTCAAAAAAAATACGGTTGAAGCACGTTGTAATTGCCCATTAAAAGAAGAATGGTGCAAGCATTCAGTTGCCGTTGCTTTAAAGGCAATAAACGAACATGCTTATGAAGACTGGCTTGAAACTAAATATGGGATAGAACATGATTTCCCTGATGAAAATACTGATTTGATAGATATTCCGCAGGGTAATTATATTTTTCATTTCAATCCTAAACGTAAACAAAATTTCTTTTCACTATTAATACGTGACAGAAAAACTGGTAAGATTATCCGTTCAATAGAAAACGTACTTCGTGCGTTAATTGAGATCCAGAAAGAGCAGCCAAATTTTGCATTAAATGAATCGCAAAAGGCAGAAATTGCAATATTTCAATTAATATTTAAAATTGCTCGTCAGGATAAAAAAGCAGGCTGGTATGATATTCCGATTACAAAATTTCAGCCGATGTTTCCGCTTTTAGCGCAGGCAGATGAAGTTTTAGATGAAAAGACTAAACAGCGCATCAAATTTGTTGATGAAGAATGGAAATTATCTTTAGAAGTTGCATCTTCACCTACAGGAAGCATTATGCTTGCTCTATACTGGCACCGTCCAAACAGTGATGAAGTTATTCCGTTTGAAGAAGTTAAATATTTTTCACGTCAGTTAAAATGGGGAAGATACAAAAATATTATATTCCCGATAAATGTAGCAATGAATGAACTTCCGCAAAGTATTATTAAATCAACATTTACAGATTTAAAAGACTCAGACGGCGGCAAGTTTATTTATGAAGAACTTCCTCAAATTCAATCAGTAATTGATGTTGATGTTTCTGAACAAATAAGCAAACTTATGCTTGAAGAAAGACCGCCTTTGAATGTTGTATCTTTAGGGATTGATTATGACCAATCGTTAAAAGCGTCTTTGGAATTCGATTATGACGGGGTTCGTGTTCCTTATTCCAAAAACAAAGATAAATCTCCTTATGTCACGATTACAACAAAAAAAGACGGTGAGGATTATGTATATTGGATAAAACGTAACTATCAGCATGAGCAAGCTGCATATCAGATGTTGCTGGCATGTAAATTTGTTCCGATGCAGACAAATAATCTTGCATTAGAAAAAGAAACTGCAATTGACTTTTATAATTATTATATCCAACAAGCTGGCGACGGCTGGAAGTTTGAAGAAAAAGATGATATGAATTTCTTCAAGCTTCTGGAAGATCCATTTAGAATGTGTGCAAAGATTGATTTCTGTGAAGATACTCCTGATGAATTTGAAATTCAGTTATACGGTCAGGTAGGAGAAGAAATCATTAACTTTGATGATATATATGATACAATTCAAAGCGGTGAAAAATATGCAAGGGTAAGAAGTTTAGGTTTTGTTGAGTATCCGGCACAGAATATTTATCAAATGATGCGTTCATTTAATTCATTTGATGCATATAGAAACAATGAAAATAAGTTTAGAGTAAAAACATATCGTGCAGGTTTGATTCAGGAACTTAAAAACCTTGATTTTGAATTAGTTTTGAGTGATGAATTTAAAAAATTCTGGGATCAAATTTCTTCTTTCTCAACAACTGAGCATACGGAACTCCCTAAAGATATCAATGCGACTTTTCGTGATTATCAGGTTAAGGGGTTCAGCTGGCTCTGGTTTATGTATAAATACGGGCTTAACGGAATTCTTGCTGATGATATGGGGCTTGGTAAAACATTACAGGCTCTGGCTCTTCTTCAAAAAGCCAAAGAAGTTGACGGCCCTGAGCCAACACTTGTTATTGCTCCTACAACGGTTGTGTTCAACTGGGAGGCAGAAATTGAGAAATTTACACCTGGCTTAAGCTGTTTGAAACTTTCCGGAGTTGACAGAGGCAAGCTTTTTGATGAAATTCCTAATTACGATATTGTAATTACAAGTTATGCTTTAATAAGACGTGATGTTGATAAATTCAGAAAATATAATTTTAGATATATTATTCTTGATGAATCTCAAAATATTAAGAATGCAATATCTCAAACAGCACAAGCTGTTAAAACACTTAATTCTAAACATAGACTTGCTTTATCAGGCACACCGATTGAAAACAAATTGGAAGAATTGTGGTCTGTATTTGACTTTTTGATGAACGGATTTCTGTTCTCTATGGCAGAATTTAATACCAGATATGTAACTCCAATTATGGAAAGACAGGATAAGACTGTTGAAAAACGTTTGAAACTTCAAATTTATCCGTTTATATTGCGCCGTATGAAACGTGATGTTGCAAAAGACTTGCCGGATAAAGTTGAAAACATGGCATACTGTGAATTGACACCTGAACAACGTGATTTCTATCTTGAAGTACTTGATAGTACTAAGGAAGAACTATTCAAGAGTATTGAAATGAACGGGCTTGAAAAGAGCAGAATGTCTATCTTCTCTGCATTATTGAGATTACGTCAAATCTGTTGTCACCCTAAACTTTATGACAAAGAACATGTTAAAGGTGTTATGCAGTCAGGTAAGTTTGAGTATTTAAAAGGTATGCTTGAGCAAATTGTTGATGAAGGGCATAGAGTTCTTTTATTCAGCCAGTTTGTAGATATGCTTGATATTATAAAAGGATGGATGGATAGAGTCGGTATTGAATATGAATACTTGACAGGTAAGACAAAAGACAGACAAAAAGCAGTAGAAAACTTTAATAACAATCCAAGTGTTAAAGTATTCTTAATCAGTTTGAAAGCAGGCGGTACAGGTTTGAACTTGACAGGTGCAGACTATGTTATCCACTATGACCCATGGTGGAACCCTGCCGTTGAAGATCAGGCAACCGATAGGGCTTATCGTATCGGACAGACTAAGAAAGTTTTTGTATATAGAATTATTACTAAAAATACTGTTGAAGAAAAAATTCAAAAACTTAAGACCAGAAAACGTGACCTTGTTGACAGCGTAATTTCTGTTGACAGAAATATTACTAAGTCTTTAACTATGGATGATATCAGGGATATATTCTCTGTTGATTAAAATTAAGTTTTATATTTGAAATGTAGTTTTGATACCGAAAATAAATCCTATATTTGGGTAGGTTTACGTGTTGTTTGATTTTTGATATGATACAAAAGTTAAATTAAATGAGGTATCAATGTTTTTTAAAAATTATATAACTGCTAAAAATATTATATTTTTTATTGTTGCGATATTATTTATAAAATTTCTTTCAATGATAAGCGGAATTGCTATGATGTTCTTTGCATCATATGTGCTGGCATGTTCTTTAAATCCGCTTGTTGATATTTTGGCAAGGAAAATGAAACGTTCGTTTGCGGCAACAATTGTTGTATCTGGAATGGTTGCAATATCAATTGCATTCTTTCTTCCAATTATTGTAATTGCCTCAAAACAAATAAATTCGTTTATACAAATTTTACCTGGACATATTGAAAGCTTAAAGAGTTTTATTTTTAATAAGCAAATTTTAGGACAAAAGATTGTAGAAATGATTGATATTCCATCATTTATACAACCGGTTTCTGATTTTACAACCAATCTTGTAAATCAATCAATAAATGCAACGATAAGTGTAGCATCTGCATTGGTTTATTTGCTCACAATGTGTATTATTATATATTATTTTATTGTTGATAAAAAGTCTATTCGTAGAACATTTTTGTTATTGTTTCCTAAGCCAATGAAGAAAAAGGCTGATAGGATTGTTGAAACAATATCACAAAAAATCGGCGGTTATATTGTTGCAACAGGTGTTACGATGCTTAGTCTAGGTATTGTGTTTACAATTTGTTTAATGCTTTTGAAAGTTGATTATGCTGTACTGTTAGGCTTAATTGCGACTATTCTTGATATTGTACCAATAATAGGTCCTGCAATAGCTCTGATTATATGTTTTGTAATGTGTTATCAGATGGGGCCTCTTGTTTTAATATTAATGACACTTGCATTTTTCTTTGCGCAATGGGTTGAAAATAACTTTGTAAGACCGTATGTATTTGGAAAATTTCTTGATATACATCCGCTTTTGGTATTTTTCTCTCTGTTTGTGACTGCAAAATTTCTCGGAGTGATTGGTGTAATATTTGCTCCGGCTTTGGCAGCTACTGCGTGTGTAATTATAGAAGAACTGTATATTAAGCCAATAAATAATGAGAATTCATAAATGTCTGAAATATATTTGTATGACCGACAATTTAATAAAAATACGGATTATAACGTATGGATGGGGTTTCCGGGATGTACCGGGTTCTCTCTTTCCTCTCTAGGCTTTATGTGGCTGTTTAAGTCTTTAGATGAAGAAGATGGGATAAATGTCGAAAGAGTTTGCACTGATACAAAAATTACTCAGATAAACGCTAAAGATGTTAATGCGATATGTTTTTCATTTTCTTTTGATATGGATTTCATAAGTATATTTTCAATTCTTGATAAGTATAATATTCCATTCAAGTCTAAAGATAGAGAGGATAATTTCCCATTAATATTTGCCGGAGGGCCGGTTGTTACTGCCAACCCGGAACCATATAAAGAATTTTTTGATTTTTTGATAATAGGCGATGGTGATATTTGTAACCTTGAAATAATTAAGCTATGTAGAAAATATAAACTTGCAGGGAAATCAAAACGAGAATTATTAAATGAACTTTCGAGTTTGGATGGTGTATATGTACCGAATATTACACAAACTGTTAAAAAGAGCCATTATGATTTGTCAAAATGTGTTTATACTCCGATTTTGAGTGACGAAAGCTTTTTCCCTAATACATTTATTATAGAAGTATCAAGAGGATGTTTCAATTGCTGCGGCTTTTGTATTGCATCATATTTAAATTTGCCTGTAAGATTTGTTGATTATGAAACAATTATTGAAAAATTAGAATTGGGCCTTAAGCATACAAATAAAATTGCTCTTTTGGGTGCGTTAATATCGGCTCATCCTAGATTTTCTGATATTTGTGAATATGTTTATAAACGTATTCAATCAGGAGAAAAAATAGAAATGAGTGTTTCATCATTACGTGCGGATGCAATTACACCTGATGTAATAAGAACTTTGGCGGCCGCCGGTCAAAAACATACAACAATCGCAATAGAAGCTGCAAGCGAACGGTTAAGAAAAGTTGTTAATAAAAATCTTACTGAAGAACAGATATTTAATGCGGTAAAAATTGCAAAAGAAGGAGGTTTAAAAGGTATAAAAATATATTCTATGATTGGACTGCCAACTGAATCTCAGGAAGATATAGATGAGTTTATCAGGCTTGCAAAAGATTTGAAAGCAATCAATAAAGGATTTGATATTACATTTTCTTTTTCAACATTTGTTCCAAAACCTCATACCCCTTTTCAATGGTGTGCCAAAGAAAGTATAAAATCTTTAGAAATTAAACAAAATTATCTAAAAAAAGAATTGAGTAAACTGGGGATGAAACCGAAATTCTCAAGTGCAAAATGGGATTATTACCAAGCTCTATTGTCACGCGGGGATTCCACTTTAGCTGATTATTTGATTGAAGTTTATAAAAATGGAAGTAAATTAGGTGCTTTTAAATCTGCAGCTAAAAAACTTTCAATTGATACTGATAAATTTGTGGAAGGTGTTTATGATATAAATCAAAAACTCCCTTGGGATTTTATTGTTCTCAATCCTGGTAAGGAGTTTTTAAAAAATGAATATGAGAGATTGATTAATAATTAATTAAGCTTGTGCTAATTCTTCACGATGTTTTGCAGCTTCTTGTTGTAATTTTTGTTGCGCTTCCTGTAATTGTTTTTGGGATTCTTTTTGTGCAGCTTTGTCTAGTTCAGAACTTGTTTGTGCTTGTTGTGTACTTTCTTCTCGTTCTGCTTTGTCAGGATTTTTAGTTCCTTCATTTTCTTTTGCACCTTCTGTTTTAGATTTATCCTCTACAGTTTCTTCTCCAAAACCGACTTGCGGTCTTTGACTGTCTTTTGTATTTCCTGCCTTGTTATCTGTTCCTTGGTTATCTAACGGCATATTTTCTTCTGGTTTAGATGATTGACCGCTTGTTTGAGGTGATGTTAATGCAGATGTGTCAGCATTTAAACTGTTCAATTGACTTTGAAGAGCATTAATAGCCGTAGTTAATGCATTAACAGCATTATTTTTTATTTGTGCTGCTGCTTCTAAGAACGAAGTTGTAGAATTCGCCATTGTTGTTTGCGTATTATTATTCTGAGATGCTTTTGCTAAATCTTGTCCCGGTTCTGAAACATTAAAAATGCTTTTTTGCATTTGTGCACGTTGCATGCTTGATAAACTCAAACCTGTTCCGCCAAATGCACTACCTTGAATTCCTCCAGAATTACCTATTTGTACAGGAGTCATTCCTCGAGTATTATTAAGTAAAGAAGAGTAATCTTCTATTTGTTTTTTAAGATTATCCTGGTATCCTTTAATTGCGAATGCCATTTTTTATGCTCTCCTATACTTATATCTCTCATATATATAAAGTATATATTTAAAGAAAAATTGCTTTTTTATGGGGATTATTGTAAAGAAATTGTTACATTTTATATGTGTTTGTTTAATTAATGTAAGAATAATTAGGTATAACGAATTAAAATCTTTTATATAGCGAAAACTTACTATTTAAAAGTTTCTTTGATGTTTCTAACAATTGATAAGTGTTGTATTTTTATATAAACAATCTAGGGCAAATTGTGTAAATTTGTTAACAATATCCTTGAAATTACTTGCATTCAGAGTTTTAGCAAATATGATATGAAAAGGCACAATTTGTGTAGTCAAATATAAATAGTAAAGAGGCCTAAATGTCAAAAGATGTAATTGAAATAGAAGGTACCATTATAGAATCAATGCCTAATGCTATGTTCAGGGTTGAACTTGAGAACGGGCATGAAATTCTGGCTCATATATCAGGTAAGATAAGAAAAAATTTCATAAGAATTTTGCCTGGTGACAGAGTTAAAGTAGAAATGACTCCTTATGATTTATCAAGAGGCAGAATTACCTTCAGACTTAAATAACAAATAATAACAAAGTACAAATATAAAGGAAACAATTATGAAAACTAGATCATCAGTTAAACCTATGTGTGATAAATGCAAGGTTATCAGAAGAAAAGGCAGAGTAGCAGTTATCTGTGAAAACCCTAAACATAAGCAAAGACAAGGTTAATTTAAATCTGAAATTTGTGAAATGTTTGGAGTCTAACCGGTGGACTTAAAATCCCGGTGGGGAGGAAGTATTTATCCCTCCTATACAAAAAAATCTAACAACAGAAAAGGAGAAATTAAATGGCAAGACTAGCAGGGGTTGATTTACCTCGTAATAAAAGAATCGAAGTAGCGTTAACATACATTTATGGTATTGGACCTACTAGAAGTAAAAAAATCTTAGCAGCAACAGGTATTTCACCTGACTTAAGAACAGATGATTTAACAGATGAAGATATTAAATTATTAAGAAACGAATTAGCTAACTATCACATCGAAGGTGATCTTCGTCGTGAAGTTACAATGAATATTAAACGTTTACAAGAAATCAATTCATACAGAGGTATGAGACATAAAAGAAACCTTCCTTGCAGAGGTCAAAGAACTAAAACCAACGCAAGAACCAGACGCGGCAAGAAAACAGGACCGGTTTCTAAAAAGAAATAATAAAATATAACTAATTTAAAATAGAGGAAATAAAAATGGCAAGACCACAAAAAACAAAGAAAAAAGAAAAGAAGAATGTATTGCAAGGTGTTGTACATATTCAATCAACATTTAACAATACAATTGTTACTTCTACAGATACACAAGGTAATGCTATAGCATGGGCTACAGCAGGTGCTACTGGTTTTAAAGGTGCAAGAAAAGGAACTCCGTTTGCAGCACAATCAGCAGCAGAACTTGTGGCTAAAAAATCAATAGACCAAGGTATGAAAAAAGTTGAAGTTTATATCAAAGGTCCGGGTTCAGGTCGTGAAACTGCAATCAGAGCAATCCAAGCAGCAGGACTTGAAATCACATTAATTAAGGACGTAACACCTATTCCGCACAACGGATGTCGTCCTCCTAAAAAACGTAGAGTATAGACAAATTTTCGGTAGGGTGATGCGAACGAAGTGAGTTAACCCGTAAGAAGGAGCAAAACCACGCTTTTGCGACTACCCGAAAATTTGTAAAAAGCAAATTACTCTACAATCATAAAGAGTTACACACTGGTGAGAGCCCGCAAGGGTCATAGGTGCCTCACCGCAAGATAAAGGAGAATAAACTGTATGGCAAGATATACAGGACCTACAAACAAATTATTCCGTAACTTCGGGGTAAAAGATTTATCAAACAGAAAGTTAACTTCTTCTATGCGTCAACATGCTTCAGGTCAGCATGGTGCAGTAAGAAAGAAAATTTCTGAATATGCAATTCACTTAAAAGAAAAACAAAAAATCAGACATACATATTTAGTAAGTGAAAAACAATTTGCAAAATGTTATCACACTGCAGCACGTAAAAAAGGTGTTACAGGTACTATTTTGTTACAAATATTAGAATCAAGACTAGATAACGTATTATACAGAGCTGGTTTTGGTGTTACAAGAAAACAAACAAGACAAATTGTTAACCATGGACACGTTACCGTTAACGGTAAAAAGGTTGATATTCCATCATATCTTTTAAAAGCAGGTGACGTTGTTGCAGTAAAAGCAAAAAGTGCTGAATACTTAAAATCAGTTATGGCAATGATTGATTTGTCTTGTGCTCCAAACTGGATTACTGTTGATAAAGATGAATTAAAAATTACATTCGACAGACTTCCAAACAGAGATGAAATGGATCCAGACTTTAAAGAACAACTTGTTATTGAGTACTATTCTAAATAATAGAATTGATAGGAGAAATTTAAACATGGAATTAAAAATAAAAACAGTAAACACTGCAACTAGTTCAGACGGTTCACAATACGGTAAATTTGTTATCGAACCATTGGAAAGAGGTTTTGGTATAACAATTGGTAATTCTCTTAGACGTGTATTACTTTCAAGTCTTGAAGGTACTGCTGTTACAGCCGCTAGAATTGAAGGTATCACTCATGAATACACTGCAATTCCGGGTGTATTAGAGGACGTTGTGGATGTTTTGTTAAACTTAAAAGGTTTAGCAATTAAAACTGATTCTAAAGAACCTCAACATTTAAGAATTGATGTTGATAAACCTGGCCCTGTTCTTGCAAGTGATATTCAATTACCTGCAGGCGTTAAGGTTGTAAATCCTGACTGGTTAATTTGTACAATCGCTGATGGCGGTAGTTTCCATGCTGATGTTACTGTAGAAACAGGCAAGGGTTATGTTGCTCACGATGTACCAAGAGTATCAAATGAAATGACATCAATAGATGTACTACCAATTGATGCAACATTTATGCCGATTAAACGTGTAAAATATGATGTTGAAAATACACGTGTTGGTGGTTCAATTGATTTTGATAAATTAACATTGGAAATTTGGTCAAATGGTACAATAGATGTTGCAACTGCTTTGTCACAAGCTGCAAATCTACTTATTGAACATTTTGTTCAAATTGCTTCAATTACAGGTAATGCACCAATAATTGAAACATATGCATCAGAAGAAAAAGAATCTGTAGAAGAAGATGCTCCTGCAGCAGAAGAAACTCCATCAATAACAATCGAAGAATTAGAGTTATCTGTTAGAGCATATAACTGTTTAAAACGTGCAAGTATTAACTCAATGGCTGAATTATTAAAGAAATCTGAACATGATTTATTAAATATCAAAAATTTTGGTAAAAAATCATCAGATGAAGTTATTGAAAGATTACACGAACACGGATTAGATTTAGCACCAAGTCCTGAAATGGATGAAAATGGTGTTATTATCGGAGACGAAAATTAATAGTAAATTAAAATATAAGGAAACAAAAAAATGAGACACCAATGTAAAAAACATACGCTTAGCAAAGCTCAAGACCAAAGAAAAGCCTTGTTGCGTTCATTGGCTACCGAACTTTTTGTTCACGGTGAAATAAAAACTACTATGGCAAGAGCAAAAGCTTTAAGACCATACGCAGAAGGCATTATCACTCTGGCAAAGAAAGGTGATTTGAACTCAAGAAGACAAGCTGCTAAGTTTATATATGATAAAGAAACTGGCAAATACATGGATTTAGAAACTGCAGAAGTATTTGATAAGCTGGAAGAAGGTAAGAAATTAGCACCTCAAACAGTTTTAAGAAAATTATTCTGTATAATTTCTAAACAGTATTCAGAACGTCAAGGCGGATATACAAGAATTTATCGTTTACCGCCAAGACGTGGTGATGCTACAGAAATGGCATTAATTCAATTGGTATAATTAATGCGATACGCAATTCTGGTTCAGTATATAGGAAAAAACTATGCCGGAAGTCAAATACAGTTGAAAGACGGTGTAGAAATTAAACCAACAATACAGGGTGAACTGGAAAAAGCAATTAGTACTTTGATATACGGGGCAAATTATTGCCCCAAAGATAATAAACGGCCGATAAAAACAATTTTTTCCGGACGTACTGATAGCGGAGTTAATTCTACCGGTCAGGTGGTTCATTTTGATATAGACAAGGATATTGTTGCTTCAAACTTTGTTTATAGTCTGAATGAGATTTTGCCGCCTGATATTTCAGTATCAGACTTGAAGGTTGTGCCTGAAACATTTCATGCTCAAAAGTCTGCCAAATTAAGACATTACAGATACGAATTTATAAATCGCAGATGTAAGAATGCTTTTGACGGTGATTTG
This sequence comes from Candidatus Gastranaerophilales bacterium, assembly GCA_944324835.1. GTDB lineage: Bacteria > Cyanobacteriota > Vampirovibrionia > Gastranaerophilales > Gastranaerophilaceae > UMGS1585. Next base: position 20,688 of record CALUXV010000003.1, on the reverse strand, counting down.
TTGAGAGTAAAATTTTCGATAGATATTGAGAGGATGCAAAAGTCTTTGAATTATTTATTAGGTGAGCATGATTTTTCAAGTTTCAAAAGTTCCGGAACGCTTAACCCGAGCAAAATTTGTTTTATATCAAAAGCAGAGTGCAAACGCTCTGGAGATAAGGTTGTAATTGATATTGTGGGGAACAGGTTTCTTTACAATATGGTAAGAGCAATCGTCGGCACCCTTCTTGAAATAGAAGGACACAATCTGGAACCTCAGTATATGCTTGAGGTTTTGGAATCAAAAAACCGCTCAAAGGCGGGCAAAACTGTGAGTCCATTCGGGCTTACGCTAATACAAGTAGGTTATTAAAATTAATATACGGAGAATAAAGCATGAAGACATATTCAGCAAAACCTCTAGAAGTTGAAAGAAAATGGTATCTAATTGATGCTGAAGGAGAAATCATTGGGCGTTTGGCTACCAGAATTGCTAATATTTTGAGAGGTAAGAATAAACCTGAATACACTCCAAACGTTGATACCGGTGACTTTGTAATCGTTATTAATGCGGAAAAAGTTCTTGTTTCAGGTAATAAAGAAACTGATAAGATTTATTATCATCACACAGGTTATCCTGGCGGATTAAAAGCTGCAAGTGTTAAAGAAGTTCGTGAAAAAGACGCAACTAAATTAATTGAAAAAGCAGTTAAGGGTATGTTACAACACAATACTTTAGGTGCACAACAGTTCACTAAATTAAAAGTATATTGCGGCCCTGAACATCCGCATGCAGCACAAAAACCTATCGTGATAGAAAAGGAGGCTAAATAATGGCACAATCTAATGAAATTATGGCTACAGGCCGCAGAAAGACTTCTATCGCAATAGTTAAACTTGTTAAGGGTAAAGGCAGAATTTTTGTTAACGGCAAAACTTTAGCTGCTTATATCGGCAACAGACCTGCTGTTGAAATGATGATATATAGACCGCTTGTTTTAACTGATAATCAAGATAAATATGATGTAAAAGTTAAAGCAGTAGGCGGTGGTGTTGTTTCTCAATCAGGTGCAATCCGTCACGGTATTGCAAGAGCATTAGTTAAATCTAATGAAGAATACAAAAACGTATTACGTTCAGAAGGCTTATTGACAAGAGATGCAAGAGTTAAAGAACGTAAAAAATACGGTAGAAAAAGAGCAAGAAAACGTTTCCAATTCTCAAAACGTTAATCTTTTGTTTTTATATTTTAAAAATAGAGCAGTTGTTACATGTAGCTGCTCTATTTTTGTTTTTGTGAATCATTAAAATTTTAAAGTTTAAAATATAATTTTTACTTGATTTCAAATTTTTCTTTGTGTTATGATGATAACACAAGGGAAGAATTTTTATGGATTTAGCCGAAGTATTCAAAAGTAAAATTGGAATGCGATTAGTTATGATTGGTCGTTTGACCAGAACACTTGCTGTTCAGCGATTTACTGCACAAAATTTTGAAATTACGCCTGAACAATTTACAATATTGTCTGCACTGGTTGAAAATGATGGAATGTATCAAAGACAAATTGCAACTTTAACTTTGAAAGATAGGCCGAATATAACCAGGTTATTAAAAATCCTTGAAAAGATGGAATTAATAACCAAAAAACCTGATGTAAATAAAAGAAAGATTTATAAAATATTTATTACCGATAAAGGCAGAGAAATGTATGAAAAAGTCCTTCCTACAATACTTGATGTATGGGCAACAAGTCTTGAGGGCGTATCGGTGGAAGAAGTTGATAACTGTTTAAAAACACTTTTTAAAATAAAAAATAATCTTCAAAAATATGTAAAAATACAATCTTAGGGGGTTAAAATGACAGATAAAGATAGTGAAAATAAAGATAAAAAAGAAGAATTATCACAAAAAGATACAAGGCCGGAAATGGCTAAAAAACGTGTAGTTGTACCGGTAACGCTGGCAATATTTTTATTCATAATGGGGATAATTGCAGCAATTCATTCAACCTTTTATCAATCAACGGATGATGCTTTTGTTGAAGGTCGTTTAATATCAGTAGCTCCTCGTGTTTCAGGGCCGGTTGTAAAATTGCTTGTTGATGATAACTATGATGTTAAAGAAGGTCAATTATTGTTAGAGATTGATCCAAATGATTATGAGGTAAGACTTCATCAAGCTGAAGCAAAACTAGCGGAAGCGAAAGCACAACTTAAAGTTTCGCAGAAAGAAGTGGAAGTTGGAACATCTAATTTGAATCAATCTTATGAAGATGTAACTTCTACAAATTCAAAACTTGATTTTGCGCAAAAAGATTATAAAAGATACTCAGAAATGTACAAATCTGGAATTGCCTCAAAACAAGAATATGATAATAGCAAAACAAGTTTAACAGTAGCAAGGTCAAATTTTAAAGGCGCAACGGAAAAATCGAAGTCTTTAAAATCAGCCCTTGAATCTCATCAGGCTAAAACAGATGCAGTGGCTGCCGAGATACAGCGCTTAGAAGCAGAGGTTGAACAAGCTAAACTGGATTTGTCGTATACAAAAATATATGCTCCACAAGCTGGCAAGGTTTCAGCAAGAAGTGTTGAAAAGGGAAATTATGTTCAAGTAGGTCAGCCGTTGATGCAGATAGTGCCAAAAAGAGTTTGGGTTGTTGCTAACTTCAAAGAAATTCAATTAACTCATATGCATCCCGGACAACCGGTATCAATCAAAATCGATACTTATCCGGGAAAAAAGTTTAAAGGCAGAATAGAAAGTATTCAAAGAGCAACAGGTGCAAAATCAAGCCTTTTTCCACCGGAAAATGCGGTTGGTAGTTACGTGAAAATTGTACAGCGTATTCCAGTCAAAATTGTATTTGAAGAAGATATTACAGGATACAATATAGTTCCCGGAATGTCAGTTGTTCCAAAGGTAAAGGTTAAATAATTAAAATATGGAAACTGTAAAGAAAAAAATCAATCCATATATAATCGCAATTGTTGTTTTACTTCCTGCTTTTTTATCACTTGCAGCAAGTTCTGCAACTAATGTATGCCAGCCCAATATTGCGGGATATTTTGGAGCAACACAATATGAAGCAAATACTGTTGTTACCTGCTATATTATTGCAGGCGGAGTAATGCTGCCGGTTACAACATATTTATCTAATTTTTTTGGACAAAAACAGTATTTGATATATTGTATAATACTTTTTGCATTAGGATGCTTATTTTGTATTCTTGCAAAAGATTTGCATATGCTGATATTAGCCCGTTTGGTTCAAGGTGTTGGCAGCGGGAGTATTCTTCCTATATGTCAAGCTGTTTTATTGAATACTTTTCCGCCTGAACAGCGTGGTGTTGCAATGGGATTATTCGGAGTTGCTGCAATGTTTTCTCCACTGGCCGGGCCTTATATGGGAGGATATTTGACTGACTATATGTCCTGGCAGTGGGTATTTATTATAAATATTCCATTATGTATTTTGTCAATGATACTTATAAAGTTTATGCTGCCAGATACAAAACCTATACCAAAAGAAGAAAGAAAACCTTTTGATGTTGTTGGTTTTTCTGCGATATGTGTTGCGATGGCTGCTTTACAGATAGTTCTTGATAAAGGAGAACAATTTAACTGGTTTGATACAACCTGGATTTGCTGGTTGTCAAGTATTAGTGCCTGTGCATTCGTATTTTTCTATGTTTGGGAATTAGAGTCAGAAAATCCGGTTATTGATATCAGAGTATTTAAAGACAGAAATTTTTTGTATGGAACAATGGTTAGTTCATTTATCAATATGATAATTTATTCAACTTTATTGTTGGTTCCTATGTTTGTACAAAGCCTAATTGGCTATAGCCCGTCAATGGCAGGTTTTGCTATGTTTCCGAGAGCAATAGCCTGCTTTATCGGACTAATTGTTTTTGGTGAATTATCAAAATTCATAGAACCCAGAGTTCTTTCATCAAGCGGTTTTTTGATTATGGCAGGGTGTCTGTTGTGGATGAGTCAACTAAACCCAACAGCATCTTTAAGTGCAGTTGTTATTCCAAATGTAATTTTATGTATTGGAGTTGCAGCGGCGTTTGTTCCGATTACTGCGATGGCATTTTTAACATTACCGGCAGACAAAAGGGTTGATGCGGCATCATTACATGCATTGTTTAAAAATATTGTAACTGCGTTTTCAACTGCAATGGCATCAACATTTGTTACAAGGGTTTCACAGGTTCACCAGAATTACCTTGTTGACCACTTAAGCTGGCATAATCCGATGTTTCAGATACATTTAACAAATTTGCAGCATAAATTTATGACATATTATGCTCCTGTCTACGCAACAAGGAAAGCAAATGGTGCATTGTACAGAGAAATGCTTCATCAATGCAGATTATGTGCATTTTATGATGTATTTTTATTTATTGCATTCTTAGCTGTTATGATTATTCCGTTGATATATATGCTAAAAACAAGCCGCATGCTTGAGGCAAAAAAAGCTAAAGAGATCCCAGAAAATTTATTACATCACCCAATGCATTAGCTCTATGCGAAATCATATTTTTTTCTGTTTCACTCATTTGTGCCATTGTGCAATCCATTCCAGCAACTTTGAATATAGGGTCATATCCAAAGCCATGTATGCCTTTTGCCTCTTTTATAATAGAGCCGTGACAGACACCTGTAGTTTGATAGAGTAAATTTCCATCATCACCTAAAAGAGTCATACAGCATACAAATTTGGCGTTTCTGTTTTCAACACCTTCAAGTTCGTCTAACAGTTTGGTAATTTTTTCCTGCTGTGTTCCTGCATATCTTGCGGAATATAATCCCGGAGCACCGTTTAATGCTTCAACGCATAGACCTGTATCGTCTGCAAGGCACATTCTTTTGGAAACTCTGTATGCTTCTTTCGCTTTTATTAATGAATTTTGAGCAAATGTAGAACCGTTTTCAACAGGATTGAATCCTTCACCGGGCAGAATAAATTCTATACCTGCACTTTTGGCAATATCATTAACTTCTTGAAGTTTATGCGGATTGGCTGTTGCAAATACTATTTGTTTCATAAGTTTATTATATAAAAAATATAAGATTTATAAAGTGATAATATTTGATAACAATTTCTTGCGGGTTAAAATCATGTCATAGTCTAACTTTTTGTTGACTTTTTAAAATAAATTATTAAAACAAAAGTGAAAGAGTTGGAGAATTAGACTAACACAAATGAAGGATTTGTTATGTATCTGATTAATTTTTTAAGAATTTTATCCGATTACTATAAACAAAAATGTAAACGAGTTTAACTAAACTAAAAAGAGTGAGGTAAAAATGTTATCAAACGGACATGGGTTTTATCCAAGATATGATTTAGAGGCAAGAATCCAGCATACAAAAATGGATCCATGGTTCGGATGTTTACCGAGTGCACGTATGAGCCGTGTAGAAACTCCGGAAACCGGTGATTTCAAATCTGTTATGTCCGGTTTGATGGAAAAGTTCAATGATGATTTGAATGCACCGGATGGTATGTTGAAAGATGTTATGGCAGGAAATGATGATGTTGATATTCACGATGTAATGACTGCAATGGCAAAAGCAGAAATTAATGTGAATATTGCAACGCAATTTACCGGTAAAATCATCCAAACATATGATAAAATTATGCAAATTCAAGTATAGTATATTATAGTGACAGAGTAGTGTGTCAAAAAATGTAAATTATAAGCATTAGGGTGTCATCAAGATGGATTTTAAGCAGTTATTACAGAATAAAAATTTTATAATAGGAGCAGTTGCTGTTGCGGTTATTCTTTTAGCATTGATTGTAACGGCTGCAATTGTTTCATCCTCTCATAGAGGTCCTGGTGCAAAAGTTGTTTCAGAAAAGGTTATCAAAGAACCTCTAGATTTGTTAACTACGGATAATCTTGGTAAAGCAATAGAAATTCAGGCGTTACTTGCTAGAGAAGGTATTACGGCAAATCGTAAACTGGATGGTACAAAATCAACAATTTTCTTAAAAGATTATACTCAAACACAACGTGACAGAGCCTTATTAGCTATTGTAAAAAGCGGTTTGATGGATCAAAATGTTGGACTCGAAATGTTTGATAAAGGCGATTTCACATCGACTAAAGAAGATAAAAGAATACGTTTGATAAGAGCAATAGATGGTGAACTTGCAAGGTTAATCCGTAAGATTCCGCCTATTCAAAATGCTTCGGTATTTGTGTCTATCCCTGAACAAACTATGTTCTCACAAAACCAAAAACCGGTTACGGCAACAGTTCAACTTGATATGCCGTCAGGTGAAAAGTTGGATAACTTTAAGGTTAAAGCTATTACTAACCTTTTGGTCGGTTCTGTTTCAGGGTTGGTTCCTGAGAATGTTTCTATAACAGATACAAACGGTAATGTATACAACAATATTTTGGATGCAACATCTCAAGATGAAGAAAAACTTCATGAAAAAGATAAGTATATGCTCCAAAAAGTTAATACTCAGTTGGATAGATTAGTTGGTAAAGGTAATTATACCGCAACAGTTAGTACTTTCTTGAAACAATCTCCGACTGAAAAATTTACAACCTGGTATGATCCTAATCAAAAAGCATCTATTACAGAGCAAACATTCTCAGAAGGTTTAGGAGACCAAACCAGCGACAAAAACAAGAATACTAACGCAGTCAGTGTATATCTTCCAAACGGGTTACCTGGCGGAGGCGGAGATTCGAGCCAAAACAGAAATTATTCAAGAACAGCAAAAGAAACTCAATACGGGGTATCTAAGATTCAAACCAATGAATATATGAATCCGGGTGTAATTGAAGATATTTCAATCGCAGTAACAATGGATAAGGCAGCATTGCCGCCTGATGTGACAATTGACGATTTGAAAGAACTGATTGCACATGCTGCAAGCCCGAAGGCAAGACCGGAAAATGTTTCAATCGCATTTAATGATTCAAATGATCCTTATCTTGCATCAGATAATCCGGAAAAACTTCCAAAACCTGATGAAACAGGCAACCCTTGGTGGTTAGCAATCGCAATGGTAGCAGCAAGTTTATTCTTGGGCCACAGAGCAGTTACTCAAAGATTGAAGAAAATGAGAGAAAAACAAGAATCAGAAATGGAAGTTTTACGAGAAAAAACTACAGAACAAGAACAACAGTTGAGGGATGTAAGTCAAAAGGCAGAAGCTCTTGTTCAACAACAACAACAATTACAAAAAGGTTTAGTAGAACAAAGAGAACAAACCGCACTTCAAATACAACAATCCAGAATGCCTGTTGATTATACTCCGTTAAAGAATGCATTGGCAGAAATCAAAAATGATTTTGATATTGCAGATGAAGATATGGCAGGAGAAAAAATCAAAAGCTGGATTGAACAAGGCTAGGGGTAAAGGGGACTTTGCCCCCGTTGATTAAATAATAAGGGAATGGGAATATGGCAATAGAAGGATTTGATTATAAAGAGTTTGCGCAGTTGATGTCATCTCAAGCGGGTGAATTAATCCCGAAAGAGTTTAATGACATGCAAAGAAACTATGTTGTCAAAACTCTTTCTAATTTTACACTTCTTGCCGGAGAAGCTATTGCTAATGATGAGTCTTTAGGATTTAATGCAGACCAGGCAATATTTGTTACTCAGATTATTGCGGAATGGGCATTCCATAAGTCTATTGACCTTGTTCATTCGGGAATTATGCCGGAGCATTGGGACGGTATTATGCAAAAGATTGCTTTTACCATTTTTGAAGTTGCGAAACAAGCAATCAAGAAAAATGTTCCACAAGATCAAATATTGCAATTAATAGAACATCACGTTAACAAGAGTTTTAAAGATGCAATTGATAATCTGGAAAAGCGCGGTGTAATTACTGCAGAAATTTCTCAGAAAGCGATGAGTCAATCAAATATTGATGATATGGCGGCTCAAGCTGCACAAGCGGAAGCGGAACAAAAAGCCGCAATGGAAGCTGCTGCTGCAGAACAGCAAGCAAACCAGCCAACAGCAGGAGATTCTCAGGCTCTTCCGGCTGCTGCACCTGTTTCCGTACCTGCAGGGCCTCTTGATAAATCTTTGAAACTTATGTCTGTAGCTCTTGTATTAAAGATATTACCAGAGGATAGAGTTGAAGCAATTTTAGACAAATTTGCGCCTCAAGATGTAGAAACTATAAGAAATTATATGAAGGTTGAAAATCTTGAAGCAGGCTTGGATATAAATTATACATTGAAATGCCTTGAAAGTATAAAAGAGTTTTTACCTCGTCGTAAAACGCCAAGTCAAGAATCCATATTACGTCAATTAAACAAAATATTTGATCAGCATCCAATGGAAGATATTGAAAAATTATTCAAATCAGAACGCCCGTTCTTAAAGCGTTTCATTTCAAAAGCTTATGAAGGAGATTATTATCCGATACCTGTAAAGGTTGCTCAAATAGTTGTTCAGTATGTCAGGGATAGTGTATAATAAATGCTATGATAATAAAGAAAAAAAATTATCAAAAAAGATTAGAAGCTACAGAAGCAAAGAAAAGAGCGGAGGAGGAAGCGCAAAGAGCCGCTGAGGTTGAAGCTGCGCAAAATCCGGAACCGCCTAAAGAAGAAGATTTAGAACAGGCAGTTTTTGATATTGATAACATAGATTTTACCCAGAGAGAAGAAAGACGAACCGGAAACAGACGACGCGGTTATCGCCGAATTGATGACAGAAATCTTATATCAAGAGCGCAGGAAGAGGCTGTACAAATAAAAGAAGCAGCATATCAGGAAGGATATAATCAAGGTTTAGAGCGTGCGCAGGCAGATTTAGTTGCTTTTAAGTCCAATATCGGTGCGTTTATGAGTTCTGAAAAACGGGTATTTGATGCGATTGCTCCGGATTTGATAGAAATAAGTCTGGAGATTGCTAAAAAAATTATTAAACATGAGGTACAAATTGATCCGCAAATCGTTATTGATACGGTGATGGATATAATGAAGAATATTCCTAAAAATGAACCGAAGATAATTATTAAAGTTAATCCGGTTCAGTCACAGTATGTGAAGGATAACTTGCCTGAACAATTAACTTTGTTGGGTGTAGAATCTAAGTTAAGTATAGTTTCTGATGATAATATTTCAGAAGGAAGCTGTATAGTACAAACAAATAATGGTGTAGTAGATGCCAGTATTGAAGCTCAGTTAGAAATCGTTCAAAATGCATTGAGGAGTGCTTAATGGCAGCGGAAGCAGAACATAAACCAATAAGTGAAATATTCCTTGCATTTTTCGTACTAACATTAATCTTGATTTTGTTAGTAGAAATGCCAAATTGGGTTATCAATTTTTCAATAAGTTTGAATATAACACTTGGTATTGTGCTTTTGATGATTTCATTGTATGTACAGAAACCATTGGAACTTGCGGCGTTTCCGTCAATCATTCTACTGGGTACAATGTTCCGTTTGGTATTGTCAATTGCGTCTACCCGTCTTATTCTGGCAAAAGGAGAGGCAGGGGAAGTTATTCACGCATTTGGAACGTTCGTAACCGGTGGTAATATGGTAGTAGGCGGTGTAATTTTCTTGATTATTACTGTTGTACAGTTTATGGTTATCACAAAAGGTGCGGAACGTATTGCAGAAGTTTCTGCAAGATTTGCGTTGGACGCTATGCCAGGTAAACAGATGACAATTGATGCGGACTTTAACGCAGGTCTTATATCTCCGGAAGAAGCGGTTAAACGTCGTGAAGATTTACAAAGAGAATCAAGTTTATTTGGTTCAATGGATGGTGCGATGAAGTTCGTAAAAGGTGATACTATGGCAGGTATCATTATCGTTATCATTAATATTGTCGGCGGTTTGTTAATCGGGTGTTTGATGAACCAGATGCCGGTTGCGGATGCAGTTTCTAAATATACAATCTTAACCATTGGTGACGGTTTGGCATCTCAGGTTCCGTCATTATTAATGTCAATCGCTGCAGGTATCGTTATGACACGTGCATCAGCAGCAAGTGCTTCATTGGGTGCTGATTTGACAGAACAAATAATGAATAAACCTTATTCATTATTCTTTGCATCAGTGTTCTTATTCTTGATTGCAGTAACAGGTCCTATTACAGGGCTGCCGTTCTTGCCGTTTATAATGTTTTCAATCGGACTTGCGATTGCCGGATTCTCAGTATTGATTAACGCTGATGTTCAATCTCAATTGGGTCAATTAGAAAATGTCCGTCAGAATATGCAAGACCTTGTTAACCCTAACAAGATGTACGAGCGTTTGGGTGTTGATGTATTGAGTCTGCAAGTTGGTGCAGGTCTGCTGGTAATTGCCGACCCTGATCAGGAAGGTCAGCTGCTTGCTAAGATTGCTGCATTACGTCAAAGAGTTACGGATGAATTAGGTTATATTTTGCCGAATATTCGTATTATGGATTCATCTGCGCTTGAGGCTAACGAATATATGATTTCTATTCGTGGTAATACAGTAGCAACGGGTTACGTATATCCGGGCAAATACATGGTTATTGCGGATCAATGGGATGCGGTTAAAAAATCTGTTCCTGATGATGCGATTATTGCTGTTGACCCGACATATCAAACTCAGGCTTATTGGGTTAATTCTGAAGATGCACAATCTGCAAGTAATGTTACGGCGGTTGATGCAACAGATGTTCTTGTTACTCACTTACAAGAATGCGTACGTAAACACGTAGACGAAGTTATGACAAAGACAGATGTATTGAAGTTGATGGAACTTGTTCGTTCTCAAGACCCTACACTGGTAAACGATTTGGTTCCTGCAATTATTTCTACATCAGATTTGAGAAAAATATTTGTTAACCTGATTCGAGAAAAAGTTTCTATCAAGGATATTATATTTGTATTTGAGCGTCTTTGTGACTATGCAAGATTTTCAAAAGAGCCGGATATTTTATCAGAACGTTTAAGAGCTGCTTTAGGACGTCAAATCTGTTTGACAAATGTTCAGGATGACAATGTATTGTACGCATTGACTCTTTCTCCTGAATGGGAAAAAGTTCTTGATGACAGTTGCCAGAGAACGGAATTGGGTACAATGTTCTTGTTGAATCCGATGCAGGTACAGGATTTGATTGAATCTACCGCAATGACTTTGATGAGGGCGCACCAAAATATTGGTAAGCAGCCAGTAATACTTTGTTCTCCAAGAATTAGACTTCCTCTGTTCCAGCTGCTTGAACGTCATATTCCGACAATTGTTGTAATTTCTTATTCAGAATTGATTACTGATATCAAGGTTGAAGCTGTTGATACAATTGGTGAAAGTGCAGCATAATAAATGCTTAAAAAGATTATTTTGTGGTTAATTAAAATTTATCAAAAGATTTCATCTTTGACACCGTCAAGATGTCGTTTTTATCCTACATGTTCTGAATATATGAAACAGGCAATAATAAAATACGGGATATTAAAAGGCGGCTGGCTCGGGATAAAGCGGATTTGCAGATGCCATCCATTGAACGAAGGCGGATATGACCCTGTTCCATAGTCGTACATATAGTACGGATAATGATGATGATTTAAGATTACCCAGCTGTAGGGTAGTAGTAGGGTAGACTTTAGTCTACCGTTAACGAATTTAGCGTGCCCACCCTACAGTTCTAATGTTAAGAAAAAATAATTTTTGTCACCGAATTACGTAACATATACAAAAATGACGTAATTTTTTTTATCCTGTATTTTGCTTAATATTTGTTTAAATAACACCTATAATAGGCAAATATTCTTTAAAAAGTGTTTTAATATATGTATGGAAGGCAAAGTAGGTAATGTATTTGAAACACAATTTCGTTATGCTGTTAGAAATAACAGGTACCCTTCAGCGCCTTCTAATCAAACTAATTTCCAAGATAATACTGCTGTAAAACCTTCCATTACAACAGAAGTGAAAGAAAAGTCCGTTAACCATATTCTGAGGAATTCAGGTATTGCTGCCGGAATAGGTGTTTTACTGCTTGCTCCTGCAGTTATCCTTGTATCTAAAGGGAAATTCCCTAAAATATCTAATTATTTAACAAAACGCTTAAATAAAATTTCAACTAAGATTCAAGAACTAAAAGCAAAACCTCAGATGACAAGAGTTGAGATGGCATATCTTAATTCATTACAAAAAACTAACAAAACTCTAAATTCCGCAAAAGGTTTCTTACTGAATACAGGGCCGTTAAAAGATGTGCTTTTTGAAAAATTATTAAGAAAAATCGGTTTAGGCAAAGTATGCAACAAAGTAACCGGATTTTTTGAAAAAATGGCGGTTAAGATGACTTCAATCGCTTATAAAAAATCTAATAATGCTTTTGTTTTGATGAAAGATAATTTTGCTCAGGTAAATAAGAATTTATTATCATCTTTGGATCATTCAAAAGTAGTTACGATAAACGGGGTTTCAAAAACCGTTGCGGAATGGCTGGGTACTGCCGGTCAAAAATTATCCGAAATAGATACTGCTTATGATGCATTCAGACCGCAAGCAGTTTCAAAACGTTATAAATGGCTGCGGAAACAGTTTAATGGCTTGGGTGATGTAGTATTTGATAAAACTTACGGGAATTTAAAAAAATTCCTTACATCCCCTAGAAGCTGGACTTCTTTCATAACAGAAGATTTAGCTGCGCCAACTAAAATCAAATTTGCACGCAATATTTCAAACAAAAAACGTATAATAACCAGTAATCGTACTGATACAGCAAAAGAATTAAATAGAGTTGTATCTGATATAGAATCAAGTATTGATATGACTCATAAAGGTTCTGTTGATTTATTAAAACAGTTGAAAAAGACTATATCTGGATTTACTTCAAAAGATAAGCCGCAGCCAAAAGAAACAATTCTTGAACAAATCAATGCTATTATCCAAGATTCTGCAAATATTCTTAATGATTCTGAGGCAAAATATAGTTCTATTACATCTAAAAAAATTAAAAAATCTCTCGGTAATATTCGATACATAATAAGTACAGATAAAAAAGGCAAGGTTGAAGAATTATTAGATATTTATAAACATCTGCTTTCAAAAGAAGATTATGCCGCATTAAAGAAATCTGTTGAAAAATCTCGTGTAGCAATAAACAATGCGGTTGATACAGAATCAGATAAATTTGTTGACAAGATGCGTGATTTGAAAGCCGGTTCTGCATTGTCTGATGTTGGTATTGGGCTTTTATTCCCGTTAGGTTCGACTGCGGTGGCAATCTCAATGGCAGATACTAAAGAAAAGAAACGTTCTGTTGGATTGAATTTAGGTATCCCTTTATTAGTTGGTTTAGCAACAAGTATGGTCGGTACAGTTGCGATGCTGGCAGCAGGACCTTCAATGGCTTTAGGTCTGGTAACAAGTACTATTACAAACCAAATCTGTTCACGTGTTGACGATAGATTAAAAAAGAAAGACGCAGAAAAGAATCTGGCACAAATCCAACAAAATCAAGCCACTACAACTAAAGCTTAGCTACTAAATCAGAGATATCATTAACGGCATCTTTATCCATCAGGCTGTAAAAATTACTTGCTTGATTCCCCCAGAAGTTTTTAACTGCTTGAACAGGATTGGCATTGTTTCCGGATTCAAGGTTTAATTGTCCGTTTAGAAGAGAATCTACAACAGGGGAGAATGCTTCTTTCGCATCATCAACAAGCGAACCTAAATCAAATTTGTTATCATCTTTGATGTTAGAATCAGTATCAATGCCATCAACAGCATCTGAAGGGTCTAAATTATCTATAAACGAGTTATAATCAAAACCTTCAATATTAAGTCCTGCAGGAACACCAAGCTGCCCAATCAGATTATTTTGTTTTGAATCGTCATCTTGAAGTTTATCAAGTTCTCCGTCAAGGATATTTGAGAATCGGTCGTCATTCAAGTCAAAAGCTTCAATGCCGTTGGTCTTTTGTGCACCATCGACTTGAAATAACGAATTTATACTTGATAATACCGGTTCACTCATAATTATAACCTCATCCTAGATTATTATGAGCCATGTTGTTTTATTTATCATCATTCAATTGAAGGAAAAATTTTTCTTAGTTCTGTAGTTCCTTATTTATCAGCATTATACTAATATAATCATCGCCGTATTTTTTGACTTTATCAATAAGCTGTCTTATAGAATCTTTCAGTTTTGTTTGTTTCTTTATAAACTTATCTATGAATAACATCGTTGCTCTGTCTTCATTTTGTTTTATGTTTTTGTATATTTCAAGAATCGATTTTAAGTTCCCGGATTCATTGATATACATTTTCTCCAGAGTATCAAGATGCCCGCTAAAATCTTTTTCCGGAGTTTTGATTTGTTTCAGTTCTACCTGTCCGCCTCGTTCTAGTATATAGTTAAAAATTTTCAGCCCTGACTCAATTTTTTCTTCTGCTTTCCTTTTTGCCCAGTGTGCAAAACCGCAGCAGCCTTCTTTATAAAAATATCCTGACATTGAAAGATAAAGATAGCCTGAATAAAACTCTTTGTTTATTTGATTGTTCAAATAGTTGTTAATATTTTCGTCAAACATAATTCTCCTCTTTTATTTCTTTTCATATAATCCGTGGATATTGCAGTATGATATTGATTCACGTATGTTGTGAATATCTGCAAGACTCATTTCGGGAGTTTCATTCGGGTAAAAGAATTTTATATGCAGTTCGTTTTTATCTTCCGTTTGTCCTTGAAGAAACATTATGTAGTGTTCGTTTTCCATTGGATGATTGGTAATTCTGATAACAGTTCCTTCGTTATAATTATCAATTTCCGGAGTATGTTTTTCTGTTGTCATATCGTCTGTATTTTTAGGTGTAAGATGCTCCATTTTTTCTCCGCAGCAAACCAAATCACCAATGCCGGATACAAGGACTTCCACTATATTCCCGCAAATATTGCATTTGTATAATTCTAATTTTTTCGTCATAATTAACCGCCTTTCATATTGGATTATAAAAATCACAAACAGAAAATATCATTGCCGTACGGGGCTATTTATGCTATCCTGTGGGTATGGCAGATATAAGTACTCAATATGAAGAAATGGAAGCTAACTATAAAGAAATCTTTATAGAAGCGGCCGAAATGATAAGAAGTGCAATTGACAAATTCAAGCCTGATGTAAGCTGCAAATCCTGCCGTATTAAGTGTAATATACAAAACCCGGATATTTTTTCGGATTTTCCGGGCGGATGTCCTTATTATAACTGGCAAATGCAGGCTTTGACCTATCTTACAACAACTTACGCAGAAAAACTAAAGAAAGCGAAAGAAAAGATTAATGAAGGAAAAGCAAAATGCTCCTGCAATATGTGCGGTGCATGCTGCAAGCTCGCAGTGAGTGAGTTTTCGTATACACAATTAAAACAAAAAGCTATGAGAGGGGACAAGTTTGCAACAATGTTTACAAGCTGTTTTGTTCCATATGAGTCGGAAGAAGAAGCAGAAAAGGCTGTTCCGGAATATTTTGCATTATCCAGCGAACTTCTTGACCCGAATGAGAGAGTTTATTATTACTATTGTCCAAAACTCACTCCGGATAACAAATGTTCTGATTATGAGAACAGACCTTTGCTTTGCAGGGATTTCCCTATGAGCCCGCTGAAACTTCTGCCTTCAACATGCGGGTATCTGCCGTGGAGAACAGGGGCGAATAAGCTTGCGATGTCTATTAAGGCCAGAGAAGATATAATTGCGTTTTATAAAAAGAAACTGGGATAGGAATATATGAGCGAAATAAAATTTGGTACAGACGGCTGGAGAGCTGTTGTCGGAAAAGATTTCAACGAAGAAAACGTTATAAAAGTTACAAATGCAATAGGTAAATACGTATTTGATGAGTATGGAATCGATAAAAAAATAATTATCGGATATGATCCGAGAAATATGGCAGATGTATTTTCTCAGAAATGTGCAGAAATTCTTGCGGGGAAAGGATTTACTGTTTATTATTCAGAACGTATTATCCCGACTCCTGTTCTTGCATTTTGTGCCAAAGACAGAAACGCATGTGCCGTTATGTTTACGGCATCACACAATCCGCCTGAGTACTTAGGAATAAAATTCATTCCCGATTATGCAGGCCCTGCAACGCAGGAGATTACGGACAAATTAGTTGAAAATCTTGAGAAAGATTTTGAAACAAATGCTCCATCAAAAGAGGTTATAAAGGAAAACTTTGAAGAAGAATATTATAAACATATAGAATCAATCATTGATTTTGAATTCATAAAAGAGTTGGATACGCATATTATTTTTGACGGGCTTTATGCTGCAAGTATCGGTTATTTTGATAAACTACTTGATAGACACGGAATCAAGTATTCAACACTCCATATGGAACACGACCCTAATTTTGGCGGCGGAATGCCTGAACCTAAACCAAAATTTTTAAAAGAATTAATCGAAAAAGTAAAAACGGACGGCAATGCTGTCGGGTTTGCAAATGACGGTGACTCTGACAGATTTGGAATTATAAATGAAAAAGGTGAATACGTTACTCCAAACGAAATTATTTCTATATTACTTCTTCACCTCGTAGGTGAAAAAGATATGGAAGGCTCACTGGTTAAAACCGTTGGTGCAAGCCTGTTATTGGATAGAGTTGCAGAATTATTAAATGTTCCTGTTATAGAAACCGCAGTCGGGTTTAAGCACGTCGGACAGGCAATGCGTGATAATGACTGTATCATCGGCGGTGAAGAATCCGGCGGATTAAGTATTAAAGGCCATATTCCGGAAAAAGACGGTATTTTAGCGAATCTTCTGGTTTTGGAGGCTATGGCTTATTCCGGAAAATCTTTGGTTGATTTGCAAAAAGAAATAAAATCGCTTGCCGGATGCTCTTTTGTAAATGACAGAATTGATTTAAAACTGGATAACAGGGACAAAATAAAATCCGTTCTTGATATCGTATCTAACCTTGATGAGGTTGCCGGCATGAAGGTAAAAGAAAAGAATACTCTGGACGGTGTCAAAATCTATGTCGGTGATTCGAGTTGGATACTTGCAAGACCTTCCGGCACAGAACCTCTGTTAAGGATTTATTTTGAATCTGATACTCAAGAAAATCTTAAAAAACTCCAGGATGATATAATGTCAAAAGTTGGTGTATAATAAGTTTATTAAATTACAATTAGCATAAGGAATATAAATAATGATAGAAATGAAAGTTATGGGTATAGCCCTTGATACAAGAACAGGATCACCTATTGTAGTACTTCACGATTTGGATAACAGAAAAGCATTGCCTATCTGGATTGGTTCTGCAGAAGCAAGTGCAATCATAAGAAAAATTGAAAAACTCTCTGTTGCACGCCCGATGACCCATGACTTGATTATTTCTATTATTGATAAAACCGGGTATAAACTCGACAGAATTGAAATCAATGATGTTGAAAAAGAAACGTATTACGCAACTTTATTCCTTACAAAAGGCGATGAAACGTTAGAAATTGATTCACGTCCTTCTGATGCTATTGCTGTTGCAATGCGTGCGGAAGCTCCGATTTTTGTAACAGCTAATGTACTTATGAACGGTTCTGTATCTACGGATTCCGCAAGAGATGAAGAAGAAGCAGAAGAGTTTAAAGAGTTCATACAGAGTGTGAAACCGTCCGATTTTGAAAAACTTATTGATAAACACCGTGAATCCGACCAATAAGAGGTAAAGAGGTAAAGGGGTAAAGGGGTAAATATTTGTATTGGTTTAAATCTATCCTCCCCTGTTTTGTATAATAAGTGTAGGGTAGGCAAAGCGTTAGCGTGCCCACCAAATTATTCTTTTTGTTGGAGTAGTAGGATGTGGTAAATCTGTGATTTACCGCATCATTTAAATACTTTTAATTGCCGAAATTTTTTTGTTACGGTCAATTAAAATTTACTACAATCTACGAACTTGTGAATAGTCAATTGTTAGAAGGGTAATTCTTTTGATAGGTGATTAAGTGACAGGGAAATTCTGAAGTGTTTAATCATGCAATCCTTCTGGATAAATTCTCAAGGTGGTTAAAACAGCAAAGTAGGTTGGCTTCATCAATCCAATATTACCAATCATTCTTATATTATTTATTGTTAGATTGACAAGTCTGACCTACTATACTATATAATAGGATTTAACTATTTCATTTCTATTTATAGTATTAATTTTTTCTTTGAATATTGCGATATTGTTAGTTATGATTTTTTCAGAGATAATATTATGAACAAAAGCTATAGCAACAGCATGAGCCCTATCCTTAGCTTTTAGTTTAACGAAAATTTTTTCTAGAGTCTTTTTTACCGTACTTTTAGAAACCGATAATATTTGTGCTATTTGCAAGTTTTTGTATCCCAGTGCTACTAACGATAAATATTCTATTTCCCTACTAGTTAAGATAATACTTTTATTGTCGTTCTCTTTGTCGGTTAATGGTATGTGGGCTGTACGATTCATTCTTCTATCATATAAATTATGGAGCAAATTTTGTATTAGGCATTTGCCTAATTCTAAAATGGGATAGGAACAGGAGTAAATATAATTATGTTTAAATTCTGCGGTATGATATTGTGTTTCTTTTTAGGTTTTCTCATCGAATTACGTAACATATACAAACGGTAAGATGCGCTAAACCATAGGTTTACCACATCAAATATTCAGTTGTAGGGTGGGCAAAGCGTTAGCGTGCCCACCAAATTATTCTTTTTGTCAGAGTTATGCAAGTAGTCAATAGGTCAGGCTAAAGCTCGACTTTTCCCTGCTGTACTGTTCACGATTTACTAATAGTCTGTCACTAATCACTGGTTAGCAACTACCTTATTACGTCCTGAATTTTTTGCCTTATATAACATATTATCCGCACTTTTTAATATCTCGGATGCACTGTTGTTATTCTTGTAACCGGCGACTCCTATACTGACTGTAACATTTTCCCCGCCAAAATCATGGCTTGATATTTTCTGCCTTAACCTTTCTAACGGCAAAAATGCATGTTCCGAATCGGTTTCCGGCATGAGTATTGCTATCTCTTCTCCTCCATAACGGTATACAATATCAGTTTTTCTGAAAGCTTGCTGTATGATTTGGGATATTTCTTTTAAAACAAAATCGCCGAATTGATGCCCCAGTGTATCGTTTATATTTTTAAAATGGTCTATATCTATCATCGCAAGGCTAAATGGCGTTTTATATCTTTGAGAGCGGTTAAATTCATGATTAAGGCTGATATCAAATTGATGTCTGTTATAGAGTCCGGTTAATCCGTCAATTGATGATTTAAAAACCTGCTCTGAGTAAATATATTTGAGTTTGAAAATACTTAAAAATTCGTTGATTATAAAATTGAATACTTCAATTTCATCTTTTAAAATATCCTTATCAGAAAAAATACATATTCCGCCGATTAGCTTTTCATCAAACATAAACGGCAGTATAAGTTCATTATTTAAAATTATATTTTTACTATCTCTTTTTAAAATGTGCAGGTTTGTTTTATGTTTAAGAATTTGTTTGTATTTCTCCATGCTGCTAAAAAACTTTTGTTCTAAATTGTTTATATTAAGAGAAATATTTTCGGTAAAAAGTTCAAGAGAATTTACTTCCAGATTGTCAGGACTGTTAAAAAATATTCCGGCCGCAGCGAAATTAAAATGTTTATCAATTATCTGGAACATTTTTTCAATCAGAACGTCTTTATAATTGATGAAGTCAATTAAACCTCTGAATTCATTTATTATGTCAATATATTTTGTATTTACTGCATAATTCATCATTTTTACATACCCGTACATGATTTATTTAATAAAAAAAATAGAAAAGTCATGGGGCTTGACAGGTGAAACATGCTCAGAGCATGTAGTTAAGGGAAATATTCTTTAAAAAAGTGAAATAATTTTTAAGTTTTGTAAACCTCTAAAGTTCAATTATATCTTGATTTTTTTAAATTTTTAAGAAAAACATAAAAAATAATGGTTGCAATTAAAAATTGATGTACTAATATAAGTAATGTGCCTGGGACACAGAGATGTGATAAAGGGAAGGATAAAAATAGTCATTATGACTAAGCAATATCTGCCTGACAGGCAAGCGAACTTTAAAAGTTAAACACAGCCGAAATTTTAAGGAAGTTAAGCTTTAAGAATTGTAAATTAAAATAAACACAATCGCTTGACAAAATAAATTTAAGGAATAAGATAATAAAGGCGCTGATTCAAAGGAGTCAAGTTGCCGACCGCCGAAAGGCAGAGATACTGGTAAATATAAATAGTTTACACAACTATCTCAAAACGATGTTTGTTTGAACATTGAAAATAGAATAGCTGAAAACGACTAATATACTTGTTGATTCATTGAAAATGACAGACAACGCAATAAAACGAAGTCGAGCAGTTTATCGAGTTAGCCCTCGATAGACGATGGACATAAACTTTCTGACAATGGAGAGTTTGATCCTGGCTCAGGACGAACGCTGGCGGCGTGCTTCATACATGCAAGTCGAACGAGAAGCTGACTTCGGTCAGTGGAAAGTGGCGGACGGGTGAGTAATATGTAGGAAATCTGCCCTAGAGAGGGGGACAACAGAGGGAAACTTCTGCTAATACCCCATATGAGCGTACCTGAAATGGTATTCTTGAAAACTCCGGTGCTCTAGGATGAGCCTGCATCTGATTAGCTAGTTGGTGGTGTAATGGACTACCAAGGCGACGATCAGTAGCTGGTTTGAGAGGA